>JAEZNV010000023.1 GCA_023441725.1 Actinomycetes bacterium
CAGACCAAAAAGCTCATGCATGTCTCCAATTACTTCTACATCGAGCAGCGCGGACAGGTCGCGGCGCTGCTGTCCAAGCTTGCTAACGACGACGTAGATGGTGCGCGCGTGCTTGCCGATGCCATTGTCGCCGGCGATGAGACCACGGCAGCTGCTCTTGGTGCCCCGGCTGCGAATGAGCAGGTTTGGGAGACCTTCTTTGCCAACTCTGGCGCCGAGGCCAACGAGGGCTCGATGAAGCTCGCGCGCCTGTACGCCAAGCGTACCGGTAATGGCGGCAACACCATCGTATGCATGCGCGGCGGCTTCCACGGCCGTACGCTCGAGACCATTGCAGCCACTATGCAGGATTGGCTACAGGACAGCTTCCGTCCGCTGCCAGGTGGCTTTGTGGCCTGCACGCCCAACGATGTCGACGAACTGCGCTCGATCTTTAAGCAGCTGGGAAGCGAGGTCTGCGCCGTCATGCTCGAGCCGATTCAGGGCGAGAGCGGTGTGCACCCCATGACCGAGGAGTTTATGACGGCGGCGCGCGACTTGGCGCACGAGGTGGGCGCCGTTCTTATCGCCGACGAGGTCCAGTGTGGCATCTTCCGCTCCGGCAAGCCGTTTGCATTCCAGACCTATGGCGTGGAGCCCGACATTATGAGCCTTGCCAAGGGCATTGCCGATGGCGTGCCCATGGGTGCCGTGGTGGCAAAGAAGGAGATCGCCGACGTGTTTAAGCCGGGTGACCATGGCTCGACCTTTGGCGGTAGCTGCTTGGCCGTCGCGGCGTGCGCCGCGACGCTCTCCGCGCTTGTGCGCGGCGATTATGCCGAGCATGCTGCCAAGGTGGGTGCTTATATGGAGGCAAAACTCACCAAGCTGCCGCATGTGGTCGAGGTACGCGGTCGCGGCTTAATGCTCGGCTGTGATTTGGATGACGCTGCGGGCGATGCACATGATATTGTTGCCCGCGCGCTGGCCGCTGGCGCCGTGATTAACGCGACCGGAGCTCATACGCTGCGTTTCCTGCCGCCGCTTATCTGCGAGGAAGCCGACGTGGACAGCCTGATCGAGATTTTGTCGGACGTTTTGGCCTAACACAGCGCGCTTCGCTCCTCGCGTGCTGCGCTGGAAAACGCTTCGCGTTTCCTCAGCTCCGCACCCTGGCGGGTTCGAATCCCTCTGCGATGGGCCCGAAAAAGGAAAGGCCCCCATCGCTGGGAGCCTTTTCAATCAAGTGGTGGGCGATGAGGGATGTCCGCGTGCGGCTTCGCCGCCCGCGCCCCGCTTCGTCGCTCCGCTCCTCGCGTGCTACGCTGGAAAACGCTTCGCGTTTCCTCAGCTCCGCACCCTTGCGGGTTCGAATCCCTCTGCGATGGGCCCAAAAAGACGATATGAGAAAGCCATTGGGGCCGCCTCCCCCGCGGCGCAGCTTCTTTCCGCGGGCTCGGGGTGCCACAATGGGCTTTGAGTATCGGCCCGTGCGGTAGCCCTTACCGCACCTGCGGGGAGGAGGCTTCCCATGCCCCATGTTACCTCCATCGGCCTGGACGTCCACGCGCGATCGGTCGCCGCGGCGGCGTTCAACCCCTTCACCGGCGAGGTGGTGCACCGCGACTTCGGGACGGACGCCGCCGAGATCGCCGAGTGGGCGCTCGGGTTCGAGGACCCGAGGGCGTGCTACGAGAGCGGACCCACCGGCTTCCACATGGCGCGCGAGCTGCGCGCGCTCGGCCTCGACTGCGCCGTGGCCGCCGTCTCCAAGATGCAGAGGCCGGCGGCGGACGCCCGGCGCAAGAACGACCGGCGCGACGCCGAGTTCATCGCCCGCATGCTCGCCACCCACAACATCGTCGAGGTCCCGCTGCCCGACGTGGCGGTCGAGGCCGCCCGGGACCTCGACCGCGCCCTCGACGACGCGACCCGCGAGCTCCGCCGCTCGAGGCAGCGCCTCAACATGTTCCTGATCAGGCTGGGCCACGTCTGGGACGAGCGCAACGCCGACGGGGCGAGGAAGAAGGCCTGGACGAGGGCCCACTGGAGGTGGGTCTCGGAGATCAGGCTCGAGGGGCCGCAGCGCGACGCGCTGGAGTACTACGTCACGGCCGCCCGCTGCGCGGAGTCGGACAGGCGGCAGCTCGAGAGGAGGGTCGTCGCGCTGGCGGGCACCGACCGCTGGCGGGCGACGGTGGAGGCGCTGTCCTGCATCAAGGGGGTCGACACCCTGACGGCCTTCAGGCTCGCGGCGGAGGCCGGGTCCTTCAGCAGGTTCCGCTCGGCGCCGGCCTTCGCGAGCTGGTGCGGGCTGACCCCGTCGGAGCACTCGAGCGGCGAGTCCGAGCGGCGCGGCGGGATAACCAAGGCCGGCAACGCGCTCGCGCGCACGGCGCTCATAGAGTCCGCATGGCACTACTCCACGTGCTCCCCGAGGCCCAAGGCCCCGGCCCCCGGCACCGACGTGCCCCCGGCGATACGCTCGAGGGCGGACGACTGCACAGCCAGGCTCCACCGCCGCCGAGAGGCGCTGGCCGCGGCGGGCAAGAGCGCGTGCAAGGCCAACGCCGCCGTGGCGCGCGAGCTCGCCTGCTGGGTCTGGGAGATCGGGTGCAGGTCCGAGGGGACCGTCCTCTAGCGGCCGGCGACAACCGACTCCCGCCGGGAGGGCCCGCGCCTCGACGCATCGCCGGCGCGAGTTCACGACCTTTTTGATGGGCAGCCCCCGGGCCGCGCCCGACAAAAGACTGGATTCGTACGATAGCGCCGGACGGAGAATCGAAATGCGGTGGGGTGCGCGGACATACCGGGCTGACCGCCGGAAGCGCACCCGCAGGAGCCCGCGGATATTAGCTTGCCAGGCAAGCGTCGACTAAGCCATGCAGCGTGCGCGGGCTCTCCCGACGGGAAACGAAAAAGCCCGGCTTCAAACCGGGCTCGAACGAACATGCCTATTGACAATGGCTTTCTCATATTAGGAAAGGCCCCCATCGCTGGGAGCCTTTTCAATCAAGTGGTGGGCGATGAGGGATTCGAACCCCCAGCCTTGTGCGTGTAAAGCACCTGCGCTAACCGTTGCGCCAATCGCCCGCAGGGATTGAGTATAGCGGAAACCCTGGGCTGTTCACTGCTAATTCATAACGAAACTTACGCGGCGACTTCGGCGCCCTTGTCCTCGTCGATAAAGAAGCGCTTGTACCAGATGAGGAACGTCAGCGCGGTATAGATCTTGCGCTGGTTGAGCGCGCGACCCTCAAAGTGATCGTCAAGCAGTTTCATGAGCGCATCGGTGTCAAAGAAATCGGCAGCCCATGGTGCGGTGAAGTATTCCTTTACGTAGTCGTAGTACTTTTGCTCGCGCAGCCAGAACTTGACCGGTACGGGGAAGCCCACCTTCTTGCGCGTTGCCCACTCGTCGGGCAGCGTGCGGTTGGCGGCGTGACGCAGGACGAGCTTGCAGCCTTCTTCGTTAACACGGTAGTTGGCGGGAATGTGCTCGGCAAACTCCATGACCTTCTTGTCCAGGAACGGGACGCGAAGCTCCAGAGAATGCGCCATGCACATCTTGTCTGCCTTGAGCAGGATATCGCCCGGTAGCCACATGTTCATATCCAGATACTGTTTCTTGGAAAGCTCGCAGCAGTTGGGGACCTGCTTGTAGTACTCGGCGCACATCTCGGCGGCGTTCTTGCCGGTGTCATAAGCGGGCTTGAGCACCTCGTCGACCTCGGAGGGATCGAACACCTTTGCCTGACCCACATACCAGCGCTCGGGAACCTCGGCGCATTTCGTCAGGAAGTTGTGGCCCTTAAAGTAGGGGAGATGCTGAACGAGCGAGCCCAGGGCGCGACGTACGCCGAGCGGCACGCGCTTCTTAAAGGAGCGCATCTCGGGGGTGTCCTCGTACCACTCGTAGCCGGCAAACAGCTCGTCGGCACCCTCGCCCGAAAGGACGACGGTGACCTCCTCGGAAGCCATCTGCGCCAGATAGTACAGCGGCACGCTGGACAGGTTCGATTGTGGCTCGTCCATGTGATACTGGATATCGGGCAGTGCATCGAAGAACTCGTCGGCGGTAATCATCTTGCGCACGTTCTTGATGCCCAGCTTGTCGGAAAGCTCGGCAGCGTAGTTGGTCTCGTTGAAGTTCTTGTAATCGAAGCCGACAGAATACGTGGTGTCGGGCATGAGACAGGCGGCAATGTAGCTGGAGTCCACGCCGCCAGAAAGGAACGAGCCCACCTTAACATCGGCGATTCGGTGTGCAGCGACGCTTTCGTGCACGACCTTGTCGCACTCGTCCACGTACTCCTCGAAGGTCTTGGAGTTGTCGTCGGTGAAGTCACAGCTCCAGTAACGCTTGATGTCCATGGTGTTGGTCGTCAGGTCATATGTAAAGCAATGCGCCGGGGCAAGCTTGAACACGCCCCTAAAGAAGGTCTCCTCCGTGGCGGGGAATTGCAGCGTCAGGTAGGGGCGCAGCGCGTCGTGGTTGACAGCCTTCTCAAACTTGGGATGGTCCAGGAAGCTCTTGATCTCGGAGCCAAACAGCAGCGAGCCATCGGATGCCTGGTAGTAATAAAACGGCTTGATACCAAAGATGTCACGAGCGCCAAAGAGCTTGTTCTTGTTCTGGTCGTGGATCACGAACGCGTACATGCCGCGTAGGCGGTTGACCAGGTCCTCGCCCCACTCCTCGTAACCGTGTACCAGGACCTCGGTATCGGCGTTGCAGTGGAAGGCGTAGCCGGCTGCCTCCAGCTCGGCGCGAAGCTCCTGGAAGTTGTAGATCTCTCCGTTGAAGACAATCGTGACCTTGCCGTCGTCGCTCGACATGGGCTGAGCTCCAGCTTCGGAAAGATCGAGAATCGAAAGACGACGGAAGCCAAGGGCAACGTTGTCAACGATATGCTGGCCGCCCATATCGGGACCACGGTGGATGATGCGATTCATCATAGCCGTGAGAACCAGCTCACTCTGTTCATCTGTACCGGTAAAACCGACAAAACCGCACATGCAAGATCCTTTCTGCTGACGGCTCAGGTGTACTGCCGCAAGGATTGTGGCAGCTGATGTCAAATAATCTTTACTATCATGCCAATCTTTTGTTTCGTGATAGGGCATAAGCACCGAGCGAACCGAAAAAACCACGGCCCGATCTTCAGATGAAGCGGCGGGTCGTGGTTGTGAACGCTATGTATGAGCGGTTAGCGCTTGCTGCGCTCGGCGAGACGGTGCTCCACCTTGGTGACGATGTGGATGAGCGGAATCGTCACGACCAGATAGTAAAGTGCGGCGCAAATGTAGGGCGTAATGTTGCCCGTGGTGGCCGTGAGGTTTTTGGAGAACAGCATGAGCTCCATGACACCAACGCTCGAAAGCAGCGACGTGTCCTTGTACAGCATAACGAACTCGCTGGTCATAGTCGGTATAACGTAACGTACAGCCTGCGGGACCACGATGCGCGACATAACTTGGGACCAAGTCATGCCAAGCGAGTAGGCAGCTTCCGCTTGACCATGCGGTACGCTCTCGATGCCGGCACGGAAAATCTCGGCAAGATAGGCCGAGCAGTTGATGGCGAGCACGCCAACGCCGAGCGGCAGATTGGGCACGTTGAGACCGATCATAGGGAACCCAAAGAACGCAATGTAGATCTGCAGGAAGAGCGGGGTTCCGCGCAGGACGTTGATGTATGTCACGGCGATGCCGCGCAGCATACGACTATGACTGATTTTCATAAAGGCAAACAGCAAGCCGATGGGGATGGCGAGCGGAAAACCGATGGCGGTCACGGCAAGTGCTATGCCCCAGCCCTTAAAGAGCGAGGCGATTGAGGTGACGATAATCTGCGGCTTGCAGAACATGCCCAAAAACGGGTTGGAGTTCCATGCGGCAACCCAAGGCTGGGCATCGAGCCAGGCGACGATTTCTTGCACCATGGTGCTCTCCGAGACGCTGATGGTGGGGCTCTCGGGAAGATCTCGCTTGTCGCCGTCGGTGACATAGCTGCCGGTGACGGCATAGGCACCCGCGTTGCTCGGGAATACGACGTCGGGGACGACAACGCGAATCTGCGAGCCGGCAGCGACGGGATCGGCGAACTTGATGACGAGCTTTGAGCCGTCCAGCGAGCACGATGCCTTGACACCCGTCTGGTTCAGTCCGTCGAGCAGCGTGACCTTAACATCGGTGCTTTCAAATGACCCGCCTTCGGGCAGCTCAAGCTCAATTTGCGAAACGTCGCCCTCGTCGCTACCCGTTGTCGCTTCCCAGGTCAGGCGGGTTGCGATGCCGCCGAGCACGCCGTTGCCGCCGTCTTCGTTTGACTTGGCGGTCGCCGAGGTGACGGCGAGTGAAGCGCCCGTCGCGTCGTCTGGGCTCGAGGCATCCTCGTTATCGGACCCGCTCGTGGGTGCCATGCCAAACCACTTCTCGTACAGTTTGTCATAGGCGCCGGAGCTCTTGATCTTGGTGAGGGCATCGTTGATGGCCTGTGTCAGCCCGGGGTTGTCTTTAGAGACGGCAATGCCAAACTGCTCGCCCGTCGGAACCTCTTTGATGATCTCCATACCGGTAAAGGAGTTCGAAACCATCCACTGCTCAACGGGAAGATCGCATACGACCGCCTGGCACTGACTACTCATGACGGCGGTGAAGGCTGCCGTCCAGTCGTCAAAGTTGACGGTGGTTGCCTGCGGCAGGTTCTCGATTGCCCACTCCTCGGATGTGGTGCCCGACTGCACGGCAATTTTGACGCCCGGTGCGTTGAGGCTGTCGACCGTGTCGTATCCAGTGTTCTTTGCAACTGCGACGCCCTGGTTGGAGTCGATATAGGGATCGGTGAAGTCGACCTCTTCCTTGCGCTCGTCGGTAATCGTGATGTTGCATGCGCCGACATCGGTCTTTACACCCTGTTTGACCATGGGGATAATGCCGTCGAACTTTTGCGCCGGCAAGTAGTTGAGCTCCAGACCGAGCTCGTCCGCGATCATGCCCATGAGTTCATAGGTAAAGCCCTGGTCTTCGCCGGAATCGTTGACGTATTCAAACGGGGGTGTGGCCAAGTCACTTGCGACGGTGAACTTGCCATTCTCGACGAGTGTGTAGGTGCTCGAGGCGTTCTGGGAGGACGAACAGCCGCTCGCGCCGATGGTGGTGGCAAGGGCCACAACGATCGTCGCGAAGGCGCAGACGATGCGCCGGGTCAACTGGACATGTGCCGAGCGGTGGCGACGTTCGAAGTGTCGTTTCATCTGGAATCCTTTGCTTGGGCATGATGGGTCGGCATTGTGAGTCAATGAGGCACATCAAGACATTTGGATAAAGAATAGCA
Source organism: Actinomycetes bacterium (assembly GCA_023441725.1). The sequence goes on from JAEZNV010000023.1 coordinate 7,319, forward strand.
CCCAGATTTCCTTGTTTTTACACGGGGTGGACACTGTTGTCATTTATTAACCCACGGCACAGTCCATGCAATTTTTTAGAAGGCTGCAATGCGCGCAAGGTCAGGTGGCATATTAGGATGGTTGATAATACAGAATGTTTCATCGTTTCTGCCGCGGGACGTCTTTTGCCCTTTAAGGCTGAATTTAGCGAGAGAGGTCTTTGTATGTCGAGTCCGACACAAGAGAAGCTAACTCTGATGCGCTATATAGAGTTGCTCGAGGAAGATGACCTTGTTGTTTCCAGACCGAGCGCTTCGTGCGACCAGCGCATTGAGTTTGCGACTGATGACTCGCGCCAGGTGCGTCCGGGCACGTTGTTTGTCTGCAAGGGCCGCGCGTTTAAGCGCGAGTACCTGCTTTCGGCAATCGCCGATGGCGCCGTGGCCTACGTTTCCGAGGTCGATTACGATGTTGATGTTCCCGCGGTGATTGTGAGTGATATTCGTCGCACGCTCGCCGTGGTGGCAGATGCCTTTTATGGGCACCCGTCGGGTAAGGTGAAGGTCTGCGCCTTTACAGGCACCAAGGGCAAGTCGACCTGTAGCTTTTATCTGCGCGGCATTCTCGCCAACGAGGCCAAGTTTACGGGCTGTCATCGGCCCGCTCTTAATACGGGCATTGAGTTCGACGACGGCATCGAGGCAGGCCCTTCCAAACTGACGACCCCCGAATCCTTCCTGCTGCAGTCTCGCATCGCGCATGCTGCGGAGGCGGGTGCCCCGTGGCTGGTTATGGAGGCATCGAGCCAGGGCCTCAAATACGAGCGCACGGGCAAGATCGCCTTTGAAGTCGGCGCCTTTACCAATATCGGCGAGGATCACATTTCGCCGATTGAGCATCCGACGCTCGAGGATTACTTTGCCAGCAAGCTCAAAATCTTCTCGCAGAGCCGTTTTGCCGTGGTCAATCTCGATATGGATAAGGTCGATCGTGTGCTCGAGGCGGCATCTCGTTGCGAACGTACGGTGACGTTCTCCCTGACCGACGAGCGTGCCGACGTGCTCGCGCTGGCGATTCGTAATGACGACTGCGGCGTGGTAGCAACGGTGCGCACGCCCCGCTTTACGCGCGACATTGTGATTCCCACGCCGGTTAAGTTCAATGTGTCCAACGCGCTTGCCGCTATTGCCTGCGCCGAGGCCCTGGGCATTTCCGAAGAGGGTATCGTCCACGGCTTTGAGGGTGTCTTCGTTCCCGGCCGCATGGAGCTCTATCCGTCCGTATCGGGCAAAATCTTGGGCATCGTCGATTTTGCACATAACGGTATGAGCCTCGAGACGCTCCTGCGTGACTTGCGCGAGAACTATCCCGAGCGCGAGCTGGCGGTTGTATTTGGCGCTACGGGCGGTAAGGGTGTCGATCGACGCACCACGATGGGTATCGCCGCTGGCAAGTATGCCGACCGAATCGTGATTACCGAGGATGACCCCGGCCCCGAGGATGTCGAGGATATTTGCGCCGAGATCGCGCGCAACGTTCAAGCGCAGGGAAATGATAACTGGCAAATCGTGACTGATCGCGTTGCCGCTATCGAGACTGCCGTGCGCGAAACCGTCCGTCCTGCCGTGGTCATCGTGACCGGTAAGGGCGAGGAAGAGCGTATGCTGCGGAAGAACGGACCCGAGCCTTGTGAGCGCGACGGTTCGATTCTCAAGCGCACCCTTGCGGCGTACGACGCCTAAGACCAGAAGCCCCTTCTACGTAATGGAGTGACCATGTCCCACAATACCCTGCCGACCGTCGCTGAGCTTTCGGGCGAGATGCGCGAGCGTCTTGCCAAGGTTAAGTACGTCTTTACCGACCTGGACGCCACGATGCTCGCACCCGGCTCGTGCGTGCTGCGCGACAACGACGGCAACCCCTCGACCAAGCTCGTCGAGGCTGTCGTGGCACTTGCCCGCGCCGGCATCCAGGTGGTCCCGACCTCGGGCCGCAACCGCACCATGATCCACGAGGATGCGCGCGTGCTCGGCCTCAACTCCTACATCGGCGAGATGGGTGGTCTGGTCATGTACGACCTCAAGGCCAACGATTGGGAGTACCTGACCGGCGATATGCCCTACGACCTCGCCTGCGGCCTCACGCCGCATCAGGTGATCGAGCAAACCGGCGTGTGCGAGAAGATTCTCGCCCGCTGGCCGCATAAGATCGAGTACCACAACGACATGTCGACTGGCTACAAGTACCGCGAGGTCACCGTCGGCATGCGCGGTGATGTGCCCGACGACGAGGTCCAGGCCATTCTTGACGAGGCCGGCTGCGGCCTGGTCTGGGCCTGCAACGGTCACCTGACCCATCTGTCCAAACCGACGACGCTCGAGCTCGAACGCGTCGAGGATGGCCGCGCGTTTAACATCAATCCCGCCGGTCTCAACAAGGGCGTCGCTATCGCACGTTTCTGCGAGCACCTTGGTATCGAGCGCGAGGAGACGCTGGCGCTCGGCGATTCCGAGTCCGACTTCTACATGGCTGACCACGTGGGCACGTTCTGTCTGGTCGAGAACGGTTTGACCAGCGCCGGCGCGCCCGAGTTCCTGGATGCTTGCGATAACGCCTACGTCACGCGCGGCAAGATTGTCGACGGCTGGGCGGCAACGGCAGAGCTGCTCGTCGCGGCTCGTTCGTAGCGCGGCCCTATAGTTCTGAGCCATATCTTTTCGAGAGAGAATCTGGTGAGGTAATGTCCGATATCGAGAATCTGGCTGGCGACACACGCCCCATTGGCGTATTCGACTCGGGTCTAGGCGGTCTGACGGTTGCGCGCGCGATTGCGACGGCGTTGCCGCACGAGTCCGTCTACTACTTCGGCGACACCAAGCGCTGCCCCTACGGCACCCGCACCGAGGACGAGGTGCGCTCGTTTGCGCTGCAGGCGGGCCGTTGGCTGTCGAAGCACGACGTCAAGATCATGGTCATCGCCTGCAATACGGCGACCGCTGCGGCCTTGCGTTTGGCCCAGCAGGTGCTCGACGTCCCCGTCATCGGTGTGATCGCACCGGGCGCACGCGCGGCAATCAACAGCACCCGCACGCGCCGGGTGGGCGTGCTCGCCACCAACCTCACCATTCGCTCAGGCGCTTACACGCGTGCCATTCAGGACCTGGATGCCGGCGTCGACGTATACGGCTGCCCTGCCTCGAGCTTTGTCGAGGTCGTTGAGCACGAGCTCGCCTCGGGCGCACATCTGCAAGAGCAGTGGCTCGAGAACGAGGACATCTTTGATACGCCTGCCGTACGCGCGCTGGTCGGTGCCACGGTTGAACCGCTGCGCGACCACGGCATCGATACCGTGGTGCTCGGCTGCACGCATTTTCCGCTGCTCGTGGGGCCTATTCGCCATGCGCTGGGTCCCGGAGTGCGCGTGGTGAGCTCCGCCGAGGAGACCACGCGTGAGTTGACCGATATTCTCACGCGCCGCGAGCAGCTGGCGGGCGACGCAGCCGAGCCGCAGCATCGTTTTGCAACGACGTCCGATAACATTGCCGAGTTTGCGGTGGCGGGCAGTTTTATCTTTGGCCAGCCGCTCAAGAGCATTGAGCATATCGATATCGACGAACTGAAATAGATACAAGGTCACCGACCAAAGGCTCACGTTCACCTTTTGCCGAAAGGATTTTTCCATGGAGTATATGCAGGTCAATCGCGCCAACGGCCGCGCCGCCGATGAGCTGCGCCCCATCAAGCTTAC
>JAEZNV010000199.1 GCA_023441725.1 Actinomycetes bacterium
TCGAGGAGCAACTGGCCGATCTGGAGAGCGCGCGCAAGGCGCTCACCAAGATCACCGTGGCGATTGACCGCAAGATGCGCAAGGCGTTCCTGGTGACGTTTGAGAAGGTCGACGCGAACTTCCGCGATATCTTCGCCATGCTCTTCCCAGGCGGCCAGGCTCACCTTGAGATGACCGATCCCGAGCATCCGGCCGAGACGGGCATTGAGGTCGTGGCGCAGCCGCGCGGCAAGCGCATCACCAAGATGATGCTCATGTCGGGTGGCGAGAAGAGCCTGACGGCGCTCGCCCTGCTCTTTGCCGTGTATCGCACGCGTACGGTGCCGTTCTATGTGCTGGACGAGGTCGAGGCGGCGCTCGACGACGCCAACCTGTCCAAGCTCATCGGCGCCCTCGATGTGCTGCGTTCCGATACGCAGCTCTTGGTAATCTCGCATCAGCGCCGTACTATGGAGGATGCTGACGTTCTCTACGGCGTCTCGATGCAAGCCGACGGCGTCAGTCGCGTCGTCTCGCAAAAACTCGATCGCGAAACCGGAAAGGTCGTGAATGCATAATGGGATTCTTTGACGCACTCTCGCGCGGACTTGAGCGCAGCCGCGAGGCCCTCAACGAGGTCTTCTACTTTGGCGGTGAGGTCGACGAGGATTTTTGGGAGGATCTTGAGGACACCCTCGTCATGGGTGACATGGGCGCCGAGGTCGCCATTCAGGTCTCCGATGACCTGCGTGACGCCGCCGCCAAGAAGAACCTCAAGACCGCCCCGCAGCTTCGTCGCGCCCTGGCCGAGCAGCTCGAGGGCCATTTTGTGCCTGTTGAGCGCGACCCGTTTTCCGATACGCCGAGCTGCGTGCTGTTTGTCGGCATCAACGGTGCCGGCAAGACCACCACGGTCGGCAAGATTGCGAGCGCCATGGCCGCCCGCGGCAAGAACGTGGTTATCGGTTCGGCCGACACCTTCCGCGCCGCCGCTATCGAGCAGCTCGATGTGTGGGGTCAGCGTGCCGGCGTACCGGTTATCAAGCGTGACCGCGGTTCCGATCCGGCGAGCGTGTGCTATGACGTGCTCGATGAGGCCGATAAGCGCGGTAGCGACCTGGTGCTCATCGATACCGCCGGTCGTCTGCACACGAGTCCCGAGCTCATGCGCGAGCTCGCCAAGGTGGTCAATGTGACCCGTAAGCGCGCCGCCAATATGGCCGCCGGTCCCATGCCGGTCTCGGTCGTGCTTGTGATCGATGCCGCCACTGGTCAGAACGGTCTGAACCAGGCGCTCGAGTTTAACGAGGCGCTGGGCCTGGACGGTATTATCATGACTAAGCTCGACGGCACGGCTAAGGGCGGTATCGCCATGGCCGTGGCCGAGAAGCTCAAGCTCCCGATCCTGCGCATCGGCGTGGGCGAGCAGGTCGATGACCTGCAGGAGTTTAATGCCAAAGATTTCTGCCGCGCCCTGGTGGGCGAGTCCAACTAAGGAGTAACCAGTGTTTGATTCCCTGAGCGATCGCCTCAACGACACATTTGACCGCCTGCGCGGCAAGGGTAAGCTGACCGAGGCCGATATTACTTCGGCCATGCGCGACATTCGCATGGCACTGCTCGAGGCCGACGTTAACTTTAAGGTCGTCAAGGAGTTCGTCGCCAAGACCAAGGAGCGCTGCATGACCGCCGAGGTCATGGAGTCGCTGTCGCCGGCGCAAAACGTCGTCAAGATCGTGCTCGACGAGCTCACCGAGATGCTTGGCTCAACCGAGAGCAAGCTCGTCTTTAGCAACCGCATTCCCAATGTCATCATGCTCGTGGGCCTGCAGGGCTCCGGTAAGACCACGGCGGCCGTAAAGCTGGCCTACCTGCTCAAGAAGCAGGGCCGCTCGCCGCTGCTCGCCGCGTGCGACGTCTACCGTCCCGCCGCTGCCGACCAGCTGGCCACGCTCGGTGGCGAGATCGGCGTGCCGGTCTTCCGCGGTGACGGCGCGCACCCGGTCGACATTGCCAAGGGTGCCATCCAGGAGGCCGTCGACCACCTGCGCGACGTGGTCATTGTCGATACCGCCGGTCGTCTTCAGATCGACGAGCAGATGATGCAGGAGGCCGTCGACATCAAGAAGGCCGTCAAGCCCGACCAGGTGCTGATGGTCGTCGATGCCATGACCGGCCAGGATATCGTCAACGTCGTCTCGACCTTCGCCGAGCGCACTGACTTTGACGGCGTGATCATCTCCAAGCTCGACGGCGACGCCCGTGGCGGTGGCGCACTTTCGGTGCGTCAGGTGACCGGTAAGCCCATCAAGTTTGTGAGCATGGGCGAGAAACCCGATTCGCTTGAGCCGTTCTATCCCGATCGCATGGCCAAGCGCATTCTGGGCATGGGCGATGTTGTCGGCATTATCGAGAAGGCCCAGGAGGCAGCCGATGCAGAGCAGCTTGAGGCTGCCGAGCGTATGCTGCGCGAGGGCTTCACCATGAACGATATGCTCGACCAGATGAAAGCCGTCAAAAGGATGGGCGGCATGAAGGGTATCCTGGGCATGCTTCCCGGTGGCCAGCGCGCGCTCAACCAGATGGGCGGCAACCTGGACGAGGGCATCTTCGATAAGAACGAGGCCATCATCATGTCGATGACCAAGGAGGAGCGCCTGCGTCCCTCCATCATCAACGGCCAGCGCCGCGCCCGCATTGCCAAGGGGGCCGGCGTGACCCCCACCGAGGTCAACAGCCTTATGAAGCAGTGGGGCGAGATGAATAAGATGATGGGCCGCATGCGCACGATGGCCAATCAGGCGCAGGCCGGCGGCAAAAAGGGTAAAAAGGGTAAGAAGGGCAAGAAGATGCGCATGCCCAATATCCCCGGCCTGGACGCTATGGGTCTGGGCGGCATGGGCGGCCTGGGTACGGGCGGTCCCAAGTCCGATATGGAGCTGCTGCGCCAGATGGAAGCGCAGATGCGTAATAAGAAATAGGGCTGTAATTCCAGCTTGATATGGCAAAGGCCACTCGGAAGCTACCGGGTGGCCTTTGTTGTTGGCTTTGATTGTTGGGTTGCGTTCGGCGTCGCACCCCGAGCTCGCGGTGTCGTGCCGTTAGTGGCAGCTGCAGCCCTCGTGGCCCTCGTGCTCGTGATGGTCGTGGCAGCTGCAGGACTCGCCGTGTTCGTGGGCGTGGTCGTGGTCATGGCCGTGGCAGCCGCACGTGGCCTCGCCGTTCTGTGCGAGCGTGCCGGCGATAAGGGCCTCGACGCAAGCGTCGCAGCTGCCCTGGGCACCTGCGTATACCGTGATGCCGGCTTGGGCAAGCGCGTTGATAGCGCCACCGCCGATGCCGCCGCAGATGAGCGTGTCCACGCCACCGTTGGCGAGCAGGCCCGCAAGGGCACCGTGGCCGGTGCCGCCGGTGCCCACGACCTGTTCGTTGAGCACCTTGCCGTCCTGAATGTCGTAGATCTTGAACTGCTCGCTGCGGCCAAAGTGCATAAAGATGTTGCCGTTGTCGTACGTGGTTGCCACCCTCATGGTGCCGATCTCCTTTGCTGGCCATGCGGCCGTCGTCGTGGTAATGGGGGAGTACGCGATGTTGCCGCCTTTGATGATGAGCGCTCGTCCGTTGACCAGCGCGCTTGCCACCTTGCGATGCGCGCGGCTGCAGATTGCCGCCACCGTGGCGCGCGCGATACCCATCTGCTGTGCGACTGCCTCTTGGTTAAGGCCTTCCAGGTCGCACAGGCGCAGGACTTCGAGTTCGTCGACCGTCATGTCGATGGCGTCGCCGCTCGCCAGGCCATCGGGGGTAAAACCGCGATATTCGGGGATGATCCCGACGCGGCGCAGTTTCTCGCGTCTTCCTGCCATACGCACTCCTTATCTGACATATGTCAACAATAGAATAGCGAACGTGTAGATTTGCGCAAGGAATTTCTGGCATATGTCAGAAAACGAGGGCTTATGTTTGGGCTGTGGGGCCGCGTGCGCCTGGGCTACAATGAATCTCGCTTGTAGGCGACTGACAGGAGGGTCAATGAGCAAAGCTGATCAACAGTTTGTAACCATGTGCCGCGATATCTTGGACCATGGCACCACGACCGAGGGCCAAAAGGTCCGCCCGGTGTGGGAGGACGGCACCCCTGCCTATACCATTAAAAACTTTGGCGTTACGGCGCGCTATGACCTGCGCGAGGAGTTCCCCGCGCTTACGCTGCGTCGTACGGCGCTCAAGTCCGTTATGGACGAGATCCTATGGATCTATCAAAAGAAGTCCAATAACGTCCATGACCTCAACAGCCATATTTGGGACGAGTGGGCCGACGAGACCGGCTCCATCGGCAAGGCGTACGGGTACCAGATTGGCCAGAAGAGCCATTATGCCGAGGGCGATTTCGACCAGATGGACCGCGTACTGTACGATCTTAAGCATACGCCGTACAGTCGCCGCATCATGACGAACACCTATGTGTTTAGCGACCTGTCCGAGATGCACCTGTATCCGTGCGCTTACAGCGTGACCTATAACGTCACGCAGCGTCCGCAGGACGACAAGCCGACGCTCAACATGATTCTCAACCAGCGTAGCCAGGATATTTTGGCCGCGAACAACTGGAATGTGTGCCAGTACGCCATTTTGCTGATGATGGTCGCGCAGTCGGTCGATATGATCGCTGGCGAGCTGCTGCATGTGATCGCCGATGCCCACATTTACGACCGTCATGTCGATATCGTCCGCGAGCTTATCGAGCGTCCGCAGTTTGCCGCGCCTAAGGTAACGCTCAACCCCGATGTACATGACTTCTATGCGTTTACGACCGATGACCTGATCGTCGAGGGCTACGAGCACGGCCCGCAGGTCAAGAACATTCCCATTGCGGTGTAGGTGGCGCTCATGACGTGTAAGCTTTCTGCCATCGTCGCCGTGTGCGATGACTGGGGTATTGGGTGCGAGGGCGACATGGTCGTGTCTAACCTTGCCGACATGCGTCATTTTGTGGCATGCACCAAGGATTGTCCGGTCATTATGGGGCGCAAGACGCTGTTGAGTTTTCCCGGCGGACGACCGCTCAAGAATCGCCGCAATATCGTGCTCACCCGCGACGAGAGCTTTGCCCCCGAGGGCGTCGACGTGGTGCATAGTATCGACGAGGCGCTCGCCGCGGTTGCCGATGAGCCCGTTGCCTGGGTGATCGGTGGCGGCGATGTCTATCGGCATTTTTTGCCGTATTGCGTCGAGGCCGAGGTCACGCATAACCACTGCGTCCATGTCGTGGATACGTACTTTCCCGATTTGGAAGCCGATCCTGCGTGGGAGATTGCGCAGCGTAGCGGGGTCGCGACGATTGCCGCCGGTGAGGGTGACGAGGGCGTCGATTATGAGTTCGTGACGTATCGTCGCATCGAGGCGTAAATCGTCTGGCGTGAACGGTATCATCGGGTTGATTGAATGCATGGGGCGGCGCTTAGCGTCGCCTCGTTTGGTATAGATGTGCTGTAAAG
>JAEZNV010000039.1 GCA_023441725.1 Actinomycetes bacterium
AGATGCAGGAGCAGCTTGCCGCCGCGCAGGAGAACCTCAAGTCCCAGACCGTCGACGCCTCTGCCGGCGGCGGCATGGTCAAGGTGACCGTTAACGGCGAGATGGAGCTCGTCAACCTCACCATCGACCCCGATGCCCTCGATCCCGAGGACGTCGATATGCTGCAGGACATGATCATGGCTGCTGTTAACGAGGCCGTTCGCGGCGTCAACGAGCTCGCCAACAAGCAGATGGGCGCCATCACCGGCGGCCTCAACATCCCGGGCATGCCGTTCTAAGACACACATATATATGAGCGCGAATCACAGTCTGCAAAAACTGCTCGATGAGCTGGGTCGTCTGCCGGGCATTGGTCCCAAGTCGGCCCAGCGCATAGCCTATTACCTGCTCGAGGCCGATGCCGAGGAGGCCCGCCGCCTGGCCGAGGCCATCCTGGAGGTCAAGCAGGAGGTCCACTTTTGCAGTCGTTGCTTTAACTACGCCACGGCCGATGAGTGCTCCATCTGCCAGGACCCGATGCGCGACACCACTCGCATTTGCGTTGTGGGCGAGCCGCGCGACGTCCAGGCGATCGAGCGCACGGGCAGCTACCACGGCCTCTACCACGTATTGGGCGGTGTGATCAGCCCCATGGACGAGATCGGCCCCGAGCAGCTGCATATCCGCGAGCTGCTGGCGCGCCTGGGCCACGAGGACATCCACGAGGTCATTATCGCCACCAACCCCAACATTGAGGGCGAGACCACGGCGAGCTACCTTGCTCGCACCATCAAGCCATTGGGCGTTGAGGTATCGCGTCTTGCGAGCGGCCTTCCCGTGGGCGGCGACTTGGAGTATGCCGACGAGCTTACGCTTGGCCGCGCTATCGAGGCCCGCCGCGCGATCTAAGCGGCGTCAGCTCCGCGGCATGTCCCGTCGGCCTGCCGCACGGGGCGCTCATAATTGGGTGCGCGTTCATACATTTGTTGTGCAACAAACCTGCTTTTCATCCGCTTATCGCGTGGATGGGTCCGGTCGCACCTCGTATTTGCCCATTCGTTGCACAACCTTTTGGGTTCGCTGATACACTCAAATGTGGATGTGAAAGAATGCGCCGCTTTTAAGCGGCGTGTTTTTGTTGGAGGAGATCGCATGCGGCCCGGGGGCACTCAGACAAAGCATGGCGCCGCGGTGCGCATGCGACGCCGGCTGGGCCTGGCACCTCGGGCGTGTGTGCTGCTGTCTTGCTCGCTCGTGCTGGTCATAGCCGGTGTTTCGGCTTATGGCATGACGGTGCCGTCCATGGTGCAGGCGCATGCTGCGCGTGAGCTGCATATTGGGCGCAAGGCCAAAAGCGACTTGGGAACGACAGCCGGATATACGTGGGCGAGTGTGGTCTCGCACGTTGTGTTCGGTGGCGACGATGCGGACAGTCCCGAAACATCGGACAACGAGGTTACGCTGGCAAACGGCAAGACCATCGTGCTCACCAACACCAAGATCATCACGAAGCTTTCCAACAACAGTGTGGCATCTGTCATAAATAAGGCCGAGCAGCAGAAGGGGCAGGACGCCCAACAGACAGGCAAGCCCGGCGGTTCGGGTTCGTCTGGCTCCAGCTCCGATTCGTCGGGCGGCGGTTCCGGTTCGGGCTCCGCCTCTGGCGGTGGATCTTCGGGTGATGGCTCGACGGACGGCGGTACCGGCGGGGACGCGGGCTCGGGTGGTCTCTCGGCTGCCGAGGAAGAGAGTATCCACAGCTGGCTCGTGACCAAATACAATATGCTCGATGGCTGTGTCGCCCGCGCCAATAGCGTGGTGTCGACCTATAACGCCACGGGCGATACCGGACCGTGCGACACCCTGGCGAATGACATGTTTGTTATCCGTGCCGAGTTCGGTCGACAAAGGTTCTCGACCAAATCTAAGTGGTATCGGCAGTATGCCAATCTGTGGGGCTGCTATACCAACCTGTGCCAATGGGTTGGGCACTACGGCAACGACGACGTCGCGCTCAACAACTTCAACACCAATGTGGCGGCGATCGCCCTATGACGAACGACCTCGCTTCTACGGTAGCCCAGTCGCTCAACCGTGATCCCATGGTGGGCTTGCGCCTGGCGCGCGTCGACGGGTTTGAGCCGGCCGTCGCCCTGGGCACGGACGAGCTTCCCGCCTACCTGCGCCGTTTTACGATGCTGTTTGCCGATGACGCCACCATGCGCCGCGGCGGTATCGGCCGTGTGACGCGTGCCGTTAACGCGCAGGGCGAGGCCGTGGCGCTCAAGCAGCTCATCTTGCCAACGCGCGACGAATTTGATGACGATGTCGCCCACGAGGCGCTGGTCGCCAAGTTCAAGGCGGCGTTTCGCGAGGAATATGAATGCCATCGTGCCCTTTCGGGCCTTAAGGGCTTTCCCCGCTTATACGGGTGGGGCGAGGTCGACGGCGTGCCCGCGATTGTCATGGAGTGGGTCGAGGGCGAGACGCTCGCCCGCCTGCGCTCGCGCTTTGCCGTAGATGATGCCGGGCGTCTGTCGCCGCTCGTGGCGGCGCGCCTGGGTCGCGACCTGTTCGATCTGCTCTGCCGCATGAGCTTGGTAGGCGAGGGGTTCGTCCATCGTGATATCTCGCCCGCTAATATAATGGTGCGCACGGCGCGCCTGCCGCTCGACCGGCAGCTTGCCGAAGGCACCTTCGACCTGTGCTTGATCGACTTTGGCTCGTCGCTGGCGCTCGAGCCCGCCTCTGCGGTGGCCGGCACCGGCGGCAAGGCGTCGTTTACCGAGCGCTATGCCACGTTGCGCCGCGCGACGGTGGCCTACGCCCCGCCCGAGATGCTCACCGACGATATTCCCGATCTGCGCGCTTTGCGTATGTCGCCGGCGATCGACGTCTATGCCGCGGCAAGCACGGTTTACGAGCTCATTGCCGGCGTCGCGCCATACGAAGCCGCGCCGAGCACTTCGGGCACCTCGGGTTCGCGCAAAAAGACGCGCGACATCGCGAGCCCCTACCGTCTCAAGATGGACACGCGGCCCGACTATCCCATTGGTGCCCATGCGCCCGGTTGTGATTTGACTCAGCTGCTTCGTCGTGAGCCCGATGTGGCGCTCGCCGCGGCCGAGCAGGCCCAGCAGCTAGGGCTTGAGCCGGATTCCGAAGAGCTACGCGATGCGCTGGCGTTTGTCGATGCCCAGCTGTTCGACGTGGTGATGGCCTGTCTGTCCAGCCATCAAAAAGATCGTCCCGAGCCGGCGGCGGTCGAGGCGGCGCTCTCAGCGTTTTGTGACCACTATGCGCAAAATGTCGGCCGTTCGCTCCGCGGCGAGCCGCTCACGCCGTGCCCCATGGATGCGTCTGGCCGCGCGGTTCGTCGCGCGCTGATGGTCGGCGCGACGGTCGTCTGTGGCGTGGTTTGGGCTGTGATCGTGGTTTCGGCCGCGCTGCTGGCGTCGGGCGCTCGCGTGACGGCGACTTTGGGATCGCTCGTGTGGTCTGGGTCGCTACCGGGTATTATTGCCGCACTGGCGTTGGCGCTGCCAGGCATAGCCGGCGTTGCCGCGGGGGCGCTTGCGCGCGATCGGCGCGCGGGCTTCCTGCAGGGTGTGCTTGCGCTTTCTGCCTGCGAGGTTCCGGTGCTGGTTGTGGCTGCATGTAGCGTATTTTCCCAACGCGCCGTGATGGGCGGCCTTGTTGCCGCTCTGGTTGCAACCTATACGCTTACGTGGTTTTTGCTTGCGATGGGCTTTGCCTTTGAACTTCCCGTTTCGGCACCGCGACGCACAAAAGCCC
>JAEZNV010000040.1 GCA_023441725.1 Actinomycetes bacterium
TCTACCGCGGCGAGGATGTGCCGCTATCGAACATCCATCACATCACCTGGGACGACATCGACGGCAAAAAGCCGTTCCGCGAGAACAAGGAGCTGCAGAAGCAGCTGCTCAAGCTCATGAAGAAGTATCCCTATATGGCACATAACGCCGCCTTCGAGGACAGCTGGTTCAAAATCCACCTGGACGGTTACGCCGAGGCACGCCGCGCAGGCAAGATCATCGTCATCGATTCACGCCAGATCTGCCGCAGCCTGGACGCCGACGTGCGCTCGCTCCCCCGCGAGTCCGCGCCCGCTGCGCTCGAGAACTGGGCGCGCCGCTGTGGAACCCTCGCCGCCGACGCCAACGAGCAGCACCTGGGCCTCGACGACACCGACCTCATGCTCCGTACCGTCCAGGCCGAGTTCAACCTCAAGAACCTGTTTGCGAAGTAGAAACGTCTGCGACAAACCTCGGCGTAGATCACGAGCGGCCTCGCAGCGGGAAACCTCGCAGCGGGGCCGCCCTACGTTCCACAAGCAGGCCCGCTCTTCACAAATTCTGAACCCTATTTTTTAACTATTTCGGTACTTTCCCGACACGTGATTTGTGTTCAGATAGCGATGCATCGATACCAAATGTGCAGAAATTGAGCATTTCTATGCTATAGCCAAGCAGCGAAAACATTGATTTAGGGTGAACGGGCCCATAATCGCGTCAAGCTTTTGGACAGCATTTGGTTAGACCCCAAAAACGGCTTTCCCACTCAGCACCATCGACACGGTATTTTCTGACACGATACTTACCATGAGTATCGTTTTGTCACATAACACGGCAAAAGCGGTCTACCAGGCCGCGCATTCGGTGTCTGCGAAAGACATCGAGTCCTGCAGCCCTGCCGCAATTTACGGATCGTGCCCCACCGGAACGCTCCTCGACGCGGCCACAGAATGGCTTGCCAAACATGATGTTGCCCGCGACGCAAATGAATCCCTCGAGGTAATGGTGTTTGATCGCAGGAACGCGCGCTACGCGATGAACTGTCAATGCCATGTTTCGTCAAAGCGATTCTCATGCTCGCGTTTTTTAGAGCTAGAAGATGACATCTACATTGTTGGCGTTGAGCTATGTGCACTTCAGGCCGCCACCTATCTTTCTTTTCGCGAACTGGTGGAGTACTACTTTGAGCTGTGCGGCGCCTATTCCCTTGGAACCGGTTCTTCTAGCTCTTATGCCGAGCGTTTCCCACTTACCTCAACCGAGAGGTTAAAGCAGTTCTTTAATTCCATTACCAGATGCGACGGTTTGGCCCTTGCCCGAAAGGCTATTCAATGTGTACGCGACGGATGCCGATCTCCCATGGAAACGGCATTTATCATGATGCTTACGCTGCCCAAAAGCGAAGGTGGACTTGGTATTAAGGGAATTGAGACCGATTACGAATTACAGGTCACCGCCGCCGCAAAAAATCTCACGAGACGCAGAAAGTTCTTTTTGGATGCATATCTGAAGAAATCTCGAACAGATATTGAATACAACGGTTTTTATCACGACGCGGAAGAAGACCGCGCCATCGACGAAGAACGCAAGAACGCACTTGCGTCCATGGGGTACGGAATCATCACCGTCAGCCGTTATTCCTTTATGCATGCCAGCTCTTTCGTTAGGGTCATGGAGGCAGTCCAACGAAAAGAAGGTATACGCCCCTCGCGTTTGCCAAAAGACTTTCAAATCATGCAAGAGGACCTGAGACTGTTTGTGCTCAGAAGGTTTATTGAGGAGAAGAGACGAATCCAGGAGGAGCTTCGCCAGGATTCCGAAGAGCGTCAACGAATTGACCTCGAAAAAGCGATGCTCGAAAGCATCACATTGGACGATCCGACGATTAACGAGGCTCCGGCAATCGATGACATGCAAATCGTCGAACCAGGCAGCCCATCACTCAACCAAACAAGCAGCTTCACGCCCGAGGGCAGGGTCTTCGGGGCCGGAAACTAGGCCGACTAACAAGGTGGGTACCCTAGCGACGTGCAAAATTGCGAGTATTCAGCAAGGTCGGGTGTCCATCACCCTCGAGTGGATCCAAATGTGAAGCGAAATCACTCTTGCGTGAGAACGTTAGGCAACATTTGAGGAAGAACTCATCGGTTTAACACCCTAAGATAGCTCTTGAACTACATTATTTGGCCCGCGATAGATTAACAGACCCCCTATCGTTGCAGAATACTCCAATTTTTGCACGGCGCAGGGGCACCCACCCCGGCATCGCTAATCAAAACCGCTTAGTCCGGGATCTCGTCCGCTTTTCCTCATCATTTTGTACGACGAATTACCTGAACGTTATTGACATATGAACATGCGCTCATATAATCGGAAGCAAGTTATATGAGCGCATGTTCATATGAAAGGATGTTGCAATGAGCGACCACGCTGATGAAACAAAGACTGACATCGAGGCCACCGAACCCGTGATCCCCACCACCTGCTCGCCCGAGGACCTTCCCGACGAGGAGCTTCTCTACGACCTCGCCGACCTGTTCAAGGTCTTCAGCGACACCACGCGCATCAAGATTCTCTATGCCCTCATGGGCCGCGAGCTCTGCGTGGCCGAAATCGCCGAGGCAACCGAAACCTCGCAGTCGGCAGTATCGCACCAGCTGCGCACGCTTAAGCAGTCGCACCTGGTCAAGTTCCGCCGCGACGGCCGCAACATCCTCTACTCGCTTGCCGACGATCACGTCTACACCATGCTCAACCAGGGCATGAGCCATATCTGCGAATAGCAACCAACCACGGTACCAGCGCGGCCTGCACCCAAGCCGCAAAACAAGGAAAGGAACCCACCATGAAAAAGCAGTTTAAACTCGACGAGATCGACTGCGCCAACTGCGCACGCGAGCTTCAAGACGAGCTGGCCAAGCTCGAGGGCGTCAAATCCGTGTCCGTCAACTTTATGACCCAGAAGCTGACGCTCGAGGCCGATGACACCGAGTTCGACGAGGTGCTCAACCGCGTCGTGGAGTTTACGGCCGACGCCGAGCCGGACTGCGAGATCATTCTCTAGCCCAGGTTTACGCCAGCCTGCAAGGCCGCGCTTGCCGCGGCCTTTGCTCGCGAAATTATATGAGCGAGTGTTCATACATTCAATTGGGAGGATACGAGTCATGGCCACTGCCGACCCCAAAAAGAAAAAGAAGAAGCGCAAGAAGAAAGAGTCACTCGAGCATAAGCGCAACCGCATCCTGGTAGCGCTGGGCATTTTTGCCGTGGTGTACGCCCTCGATGAGCTTGGCACCCTCGCCGCCGCTTTCGGCACCCCGGGCGACATCTACGCCAGCTTTGTGCTGTTCCTCGTGCCGTTTTTGATTGCCGGCTACGACGTACTGCAAAAGGCATTCAATAACATCCGCCGCGGCAAGGCCTTCGACGAGAGCTTCCTCATGGCCGTCGCGACTATCGGCGCGTTTGCCATGGTGCTCTTCCCCGATACCGACCCGCACATGGCCGAAGGCGCTGCCGTCATGCTGTTCTACCAGGTCGGCGAGCTGTTCCAGGCATACGCCGTGGGCAAGAGCCGCAAGTCGATCAGCGCCATGATGGACATCGCGCCCGACTACGCTAACGTCGAGCAAGCCGACGGCACGCTCGAACAGGTCTTTCCCGATGACATCGCCGTCGGCACCGTGATTGTGGTCAAGCCCGGCGAGCGCGTGCCTATCGACGGCGTCATCGTCGAGGGCGAAACCCAGCTCGACACCGCCGCGCTCACGGGCGAGTCAGTCCCCCGCCCCGCCAAGTCCGGCGACGATATCATCAGTGGCTGTATCAACATGACGGGCCTCATCCGCGTGCGCACCACCAAGCCCTTTGGCGAGTCCACTGTCGCACGCGTCCTGGAGCTCGTGGAGAATGCCAGCGAAAAGAAGGCGCACACCGAGAACTTCATCACGCGCTTTGCCCGCGTCTACACCCCCGCCGTCACCGGCGCTGCCGCGGCACTCGCACTCGGCGGCGGCCTGGTCACCGGCGCTTGGTCCGACTGGATTCTGCGCGGCCTGACCTTCCTGGTCGTCAGCTGCCCGTGCGCCCTTGTAATCAGCGTACCGTTGAGCTTCTTTGGCGGCATCGGCGGCGCGTCCAAGCTGGGCGTTCTCATCAAGGGTTCTAACTACCTCGAGACGCTCGCCGACGTGGACACCGTCGTCTTCGACAAGACGGGCACCCTCACCAACGGCACGTTCTCGGTGGTCGCGGTGCACCCCGAGGCTGGCTATACCGAGCAGTCGCTGCTTGAAGTCGCAGCCCTCGCCGAGTCGTTCTCCGATCACCCCATCGCGCAGTCCGTGCGCGTCGCCTTCCAGGGCGAGGTCGACCCCAAGCGCGTGAGCGACTCCGCCAACGACGCGGGCCACGGCGTGACGGCGACCATCGACGGCAAGCACGTCGTCGTCGGCAACGCAAAGATGCTCGCCGCGGCCGGAGTCGAAGCGCCCGATTGCGAGGTCGTCGGAACAATTCTGCATGTGCTCGTTGACGGCGCATACGCCGGCCACATCGTGATTGCAGACACCGTTAAGGCCGATGCCGAGCAGACGATCCGCGACCTGCACGCCGCCGGCGTCAAGCGCACCGTTATGCTCACGGGCGACCGCGAGGAAGTGGCTGCTG
>JAEZNV010000062.1 GCA_023441725.1 Actinomycetes bacterium
GGGTCATGTGTTCTGCCATGGCGCTTCCTTTTTGAAACGACGGTGGTGCGGATAGATGCGGGCCACGCGGCTGGGCGACGGGCTGTGAAGGCAACCCGATTGGCCCGCATCTGGAGTTTGTTTCTACAGCGTTGGTATTACTTGGTATTCCTAAGTATTACCCCGCAGATAGAATAGCACACCTGATCCCTTGGGGACGGAGGAAAACGGATCATTTTGTTGCTGAATAAGTATTTAGAGTGTGATGATGTCCGAGATATTGAGGGCCCGAGCGTCGACGGCATCGTGCGTGGCAAGCAACAGCATGCGACCGTCGAGCAAGTCGAGCACGACTTCGGCGCATGCGTCGCGCGCAGCGGTATCTAGACCGGTAAAGGGCTCGTCCAGAATCACCGCGTCGCCTGGGCACAGCAGGGCTCGGGCAATCTCGACGCGACGGCGCTGCCCGCCCGAGAGCTCGGCCACACGAGCATGTACATCGACCCCCGGCACCAGCAGGCGCAACAGGGCTGCGGCACTCGAGGCGTCCACGCGCGCGTCGGCGCACACCAGCGCGTTATCCAGAGCAGAAGCGTCCTCTACCAGGCGCACATCCTGAAACACCATCGAGCACGGTGCGCACTCCCCCGCCGCTAGCGCGAGCAACGTCGACTTGCCCACCCCCGAGGCGCCCATCACGCAGGTACGCCCGCCGGTGGGCACACGAAGCACCAGACCGTCCAGCGCCGGCGCCCAGGGCGCGCGATCGCCCACGGCAAGCGCAAGCTCCGCCGAAGCGCCATCGCTCGCGGCCCCCGCACGCCCGCGCAGTCCATGTCCATGCGTCTGCACGGCAACACGCCATGCCACGGAACCCGAAGCCCGCAGCAGCCACATCAGCACGCGCTCGCATGCCCACGATGCCGCCACGACCAACACGGTCCACGCCAGCAGGTCAGCCGTCTCAATGAGCAGCTTCGCCTGATAGATGCGCTCGCCCACGGTACCAGCCGCCATGCCAATCAACTCCGCCGCCACGCCGGCCTTCCAGCTCATGCCGATCACGGCGCGGGCGCACGAAAGCACAAACGGCAGGACTTCGCGCCAGGTATGGGCGAAGAACAGTCGCCAACCCCGCACACCATGCAGACGAAACATCTGCTCCAGCGGCTTATCCACTTGTGCCAAACCCTCGACCAGCGAAAAATACACGCCCGGCAGTGCCATCAAAAAGACCGCTGCAATGCTCACGCGCGCCGACCCCAGCCAAATGAGCAGCAGAACCACCACGCAGGCAACCGGCGTCGCCTTTACAAACGAAAGCGCCGGCGCCACCAGACGGGCAAACGTCCGCGACCGCACCGAGACTCCCGCCAGCACGCCGCCGCACACCGCGGCAAGTGCCAGCCCGCCCAAAATTCGCAAACCCGAGCCCACCAGAATCGTCCATGTGCTGGCATCGCACACCAGCCGCAGCAACGCCACCACAACAGCACCCGGACCCGGCAAAATCAGCGGCTGTGCCACCAGCGCCGCCGCGAAGACCCACACGGCAAGCCAAAAGGCGGCAACGGCACCTGCTGCCGCCACCGCCTTCATACGCTCTATCATTTGTCGAGCAAACGCACGCACGGGCTACTCCATGTAGTAGAAATCGTTAGCCGGGAGCTTGCCGCCCACGGCGCTCGGGTCCGCATCGGCCAGCACCTGCAGGTACCCACCGAGCGCGGCCTTCATATCCTTCCCCGTCTGGCACACGAGCATGCACCCGGGAATCGCCTTTTCGGCAATCGTGGCGTTATCCACGATGCCTGCATCGGCCACGGCCTGAGCCCAGTCCGCCGGCGCCGCATTGACGGCCTTCACGCTCGCCTCATGGCAGCGCAAGAATTCCGCCACGGCCTCGGGATGCTCCTCGGCAAAGGCACGGCGCACCACGGTCACACCCGTCAGCAGGCGCGAGCCCGTGTCTCCTGCCAGCTCATCCCACACATCGGTCAGACTTACCGGTGCCGACAGCTTGCCCTCGCTCTTGGCGATGGCAGCGGTCTTGAACGGCTCCGGCAGCACGCCCACGGCGGACGGGTCGGCAAGCAGAGCCGACAGCACCTCGGTGGGCTCGCTCTTAAACTCGAGCGCCACCTGGTCGGTCAGGCCCGCGCGCTCCAGCAGGTAGTTCATGACGTACTCCGGCGTGGTGCCCTTGCCCGTCATATAGACGGTATGGCCCGCCAAATCGCCAAACGAGGCCACATTCGCGTCGCCCGTCACCACGTTCAGCACGCCCAGCGTGTTGATGTCGATGACCTGCACCGCGCCTTCGGTCTTGTTGTAGAGCACGCTCGCCACGTTGGCGGGCACCAGGGCAATGTCGACATCTCCCTGAATGACCTTGGGCACGATCTCGTCGGCGGCAGTGTTGATCGCAAAGTAGAACTCGTTATCCGTGGCGCCCTCGTCCGCCTGGTCCATAAACTGCACCAGGCCAATCGACGTCGGACCCTTGAGCGACGCGACGTGTACCTCAACCGGCTCGGCAGCGGCACCGTCAGCGGCGGACCCGGCAGTCGAGCCCGCAGCAGACCCACCGCCGCAGCCAGCCAGCGCAAGCGACAACGCACCCGCGGCAAGCGCCGAGGCAAATCCTCGGCGCGACAGCTCAACATTAAACGCGCGCATCGTTAGCACGCCCCCTCGTTGGGCATCGACCAGGCGTGATGGTCGGTATGCAGCAGCTCCTCGGCCAGCGGCGAGAGCGGCGCGCCCAAAAACTCGCTGTAGCACGCCTGAACATCGGGATTCTCGTGCGAGAAGCGAATGTCCGCCTTCGCATCGAGGCCCCAGAGCACCTGGCCACGCTCGGCTGCCAGCTCGCAACCGTCGTGGATGGGCTGACCGCCGCCACCGACACAGCCGCCCGGGCATGCCATAACCTCGACGAAGTCATAAATCGCACGGCCGTCGCGAATCGCGTCGAGCAGGCGGGCGGCGTTGCCCAACCCGTGCGCCACGGCGACGCGCGCCTTGGTGCCATCGATATCGGCCACGGCTTCCTTCCAGCCGTCCAGGCCGCGCACATCGGTAAAGAA
>JAEZNV010000141.1 GCA_023441725.1 Actinomycetes bacterium
GATGGTCGATAGCATGCACCGTCGCGTGATCGCCCTCGAGGGCGGCCACGTAATCCGCGACCAGGAGAGGGGAGGTTACGGCAACTATGGCACCAACTAACGTGGGCTACTCGCTCAAAGAGGCAATCAGCCACTTCTTCCGTAACTGGACCACCTCGCTCGGCGCCGTCATCACGATTTTCCTTTCGCTGTTTATCATCGGCCTGTTCATTATGGGTTCCGCGATGCTGAACTCCGTGATCGGCACCGTCGAGGATCAGGTCGTCATCAACGCCTTTATTAGCGATGACGCCGACCAGGCAGATGTTCAGGCCTTTGAGGCCGAGCTCAAGACGTGGAGCAACGTCAAGTCCGTGACGTACAAGGACAAGGACGACGCGCTGGCCGAGTACACGAGCAAGATGTCGGGCAACGCCGACGCTACCATGAGCGCGCTCGACGGTCAGAACCCGCTGCCGGCTTCGTTTGCCATCGAGATGGACGATCCGTCCATGGTCGAGAGCACGGCCCAGAAGCTCAAGAAGAACGCCGATTTTCAGAAGATCGCAGACGACGGCGACGTCAACGCGAGCGTTCTGTACGGCCAGGAGGAAGTAAGCCGCCTGTTCCAGGTGACGAACTACATTCGTATCGCCGCTGTGGTGCTCGTCGGCCTGCTGACCTTTATCGCGTTCATTTTCATTAACAACACGATTCGCCTGTCCATTACGGCGCGTCGTCGTGAGATCGCGATTATGCGTCTGGTGGGCGCAAGCAACGGCTTCATTCGCGGGCCGTTCATTACCGAGGGCGTGCTGCAGGCCATTTTGGGCTCGCTGCTTTCCATCGGCGTGCTGGAGCTGCTGCGTAACCTGATGGTTCCGCGCCTGCAGGAGAGCATCGGCTGGATGTCGTTTGCGCTGCCGATGCAGTACTATCTGGTGACCTACGCCGCGCTGATTTTGGTCGGCGTCATTATCGGTCTCTTTGGTTCCGCCATCGCCATGCGCCGCTATCTGCGCGTGTAGGCGTGCTTGGAACTTGTTCCTTCAACGGGTCGTCTCTTTTGGGGCGGCCCGTTTTTTTGATCCCTGGGGGACGGCAAGATTGCGGATCATCGTGGCGCTGGTCTATCTATGTGATCCGCAATCCTGCCGTCTCCTAGGGATCATTTGGGTAGACTCTTGGCGTGTAAACGGCCATCGATAGTAAGGAGGCGCCATGGGGCGCAATAACAAGCATAAGCGTGGAGCTCGCAATAAGCGCGGGCCGGTGCGCAGCGAGCGTCGCCCGAGTCTGACCGGACGCGTGCAGCTCCATGAGCATAGCGCCTACGTTGTAACCGAAAACGGCGACTACAAGGTCATGGGCCGCGGCAAGCACGAGATTATGGACGGCGATACCGTTGCCGTGAGCATTAAGAACAGCCCGCATGGCGAGCGACGCGCCGTAATCGAGGGCGTCGTCGAGCGTGCAGCCATTAGTGTGGTGGGCACGTACCAGACCGCCGGCCCGCTCGGGGTGATCGAGCCGCTTGATTCTCGCCTTAAGGCCGATTTCTTTATTCTGCCGGAGGACACCTCGGCGGAGCGCTTGGGCGTTCATCCGGGTGATGCGGTCGTCGCACGCATTCTGACATATCCGACGCGCCTGGAATCGGGCACCGTGACGATCGAGCGCCGTATTGGCGGCGATGATGCGCCCGATTTGGGCGTTCAGTATGTGATGGCGCGCTATGGCTATACCGATACGTATCCCGAGGCCGCGCTAGCCGAGGCCGAGGCACTTTCGCTCGATGTTGCCTCGGCGCTCAGGGACCCGCTCCGCCGAGACCTGCGCGACCGCTTTGTCATTACGATTGACCCGGTCGACGCGCGCGACTTTGACGACGCCATCTCGCTGGAGCGTACGCCCGAGGGTGGCTACAAGCTGGGTGTCCATATTGCCGACGTTTCGCACTATGTTGCCTGGGACGGACATATCGATCTGGAAGCCCGCCATCGCACGACGTCGGTGTATCTTGCTGATCGCGTGCTGCCCATGTTGCCCGAGCGCCTGTCGAACGATTTGTGCTCGCTGCGTCCCGACGAGGACCGCCTGGCGTTTACCGTCGACATTGAACTCGACGCGCAGGGTCGCGTGCGCCATTACGATCCCTATCCCAGCGTGATCCGCTCGCGCGTGCGCATGGACTACGACGGCGCCGAGGCGCTGCTGGTGCGTGCCGGTGCGGTGGAGTATTCGGTGCTGGAGGGTGCCGCCGAGGATGTTGCCGCGGTTGAAGCCTCGCGCGAGGAAGCGCTCGAGCGCGGGCTTGCGTGCGAGGAAACCGCTCGCGGCTATAACGTCGACTTGGGGGATTTCCTCGTAGCTGCCAACGAGCTCGCCGAGCTTCGCCGTCGTATTCGTCGCGCACGCGGTTCGGTCGACTTTGATACGGCCGAGATCCGTGCGCTGTTGGACGAGGACGGTGTGCCCGTGCAGATCGTGGCCCGTGAGCGCTCGTGCGCCACGTCGCTGATTGAGGAAGCCATGCTGCTGGCCAACGAGTGCGTGGCGGAGTGGCTGGCCGACCGCGATATCGAGGCCTGCTATCGCGTGCACGACGATCCCAGTCCCGACAGCCTGCATGGTGCCGCCGTGGCGCTGGCGCAGCTGGGTATCATCGATGACCGCCGTGCGGCCGGCATTGCTCTGGGAAGCCCCGATGAGCTGCAGGCGGCGGTTGATGCCGCAGCCGGTACGGCTAACGCGCCGCTCGTCAACACGTTGCTGCTGCGCAGTATGCAGCGCGCACTGTACAAGCCGCGCAACGAGGGCCACTTTGCACTTGCCGCGCCGTGCTATTGCCACTTTACGAGTCCCATTCGCCGCTATCCCGATCTGGTGGTGCATCGCGTACTCAAGCTTCAGCTGGCCTACGAGCAGCTGGGCGGCAAGGACGCCTTGGTGCGTACGCCGCGGCTGATCGGTAAGGGTCGCGAGTCCCTGCCGCGCGTCCTGCCGCAAATCTGCCGCGCGTGCAGCGATGCCGAGCGTGCGGCCGACGCCGCCAGCCATGCGACGCAAAAGATCAAGATCGCCCAGTACTACGAGGACCGCCTGGGCGAGCGCTACGCCGGAACGATCTCGTGGGTCAGCAGCATGGGCCTCTTTGTGCGCCTGGATCTGACACAGGTTGAGGGTTTGGTTTCGATCAAGAGTCTGGGCAACGAGTGGTTCGAGTTTGATGAGGACGCGCTCACGCTCACGGGCGCCGACACGGGGACTCGCTATGAGCTGGGGCAGCGCGTGATCATCGAGGTCTCGCGCGTCAACACCACGCGCGGGCACTTGGATTTCAGGCTTATTCATTAGCCGGAATTTGGTGATTGATAGAGAACGGGGCGGTCTTTTGGGGCCGCCTTTTTTGTGGCGCATCAATCATCTTGCCGCTCGCGCGCTTGCGTCTTCCGCCTGCTGTAGGGGAGATAAAACCTACCAAAATAAACCTGTTCCTTTTTGGGAGGTTTACGAGAGAGCGGGGATGAGATGACAACGGTGTACGGGTATGCGCGGGTGAGCTCGCGTGATCAAAATCTGAATCGGCAGCTGGATGCGCTGGGTGCCTATGGCGTGGAACCGGCGAATATCTTTGCCGACCATGCGAGCGGCAAGGACTTCGATCGACCGCGGTATCGCGAGCTGCTGTGCGCGTTGGATTCCGGTGATGTGCTGGTGGTACTTTCCATTGATCGGCTGGGCCGTAACTACAGCGAGATCCTCGAGGAATGGCGGTGCATAACCAAAGAGCTCGGCGTCGCCATCGTGGTGCTGGACATGCCATTGCTCGACACGCGCGCCAGAGACTGTGGTGGGTCGGACGTAACGAGTGCGTTGATTGCCGATATCGTTTTGCAGTTGCTGAGCTATGTGGCGCAGGTGGAGCGCGAGAACATTCACCGGCGCCAAGCCGAGGGCATTGCGGCGGCGCGAGCACGCGGCGTGCGCTTTGGCCGGCCCCGCAAGCCCTGTCCTCCGCAATTCGAGTTGGTGCGCGATACCTACGAGGCGGGTGATATCACGCGGAGTCAGGCGGCAAAGCGGCTAGGCGTGTGCGTGGGGACGTTCGATCGCTGGATGCGAGAGATGGAGTAGGGGCGCCACGGTCCTTTGGCGCCCCGATTCGAACATTTTGGATTTCGCTACGGCGACAACTGCATTTGGGGGTACACTCGCTGCTGCTCAAAAAATGACGGAGGTTAGCCCTTGGCGCGTGTGAAGCACATAGTCGGATGGATTTCGGTTGTCCTGCTGGTCGTGACGCTGGCAAGTATCTGGATGCTGACGGAGCAAAACGTGGAGCAGACGTCATCGCTCAGCGAGTCCACTGCGCGCGCGGTGGAAGGGCAAAGCGTCAGCGTGCAGCCCGAGACTGTGGGGGAGACCCAGGCGGGAGATGCCGCCGGGGACGCGGACTCAACGACTGGCGCCATTCATCCCGACCCGCTTGCGCCCGTTCGTCTGTGGATGGGTGCCAACATTCGTCGCGTCGCACATACCGTTGAGTTCTTCTTCGTAGGACTGTTTGCTTCGTTGGTGGCGGTGTGCTTGGATAAGCGCGTGCCGATCACCCGATTGCGGTGTGTGCCCGTCCTGGCCTTTTGTGCCGTATGCTCCGTCGGTGACCAAGTGCACAAGATCTTTGTTCCTGGTCGTCATTTCGACATGATCGACCTGTGCTTCGATGCCGCGGGTTACGTTGTCGCCATGCTGTTGGTGCTGTTGGCCGCCGCGCTGGTTCAGCGCGCGACCTTTCCCATTGGCGCCCATGCGAAACGTCGTTAACAACCCTGTTACGAATAATGCGACCTCGATGAATCATTTTGCGTCGCGCGTATTTCCGAGCGGTCGGATTTGAGGGGCGAGCGGTAGAACGCTCGCCCTTTGTGCGCCACGATGCGGCACAATGTACCGTAAAAGCTGTTTATATCCGGTACGAATCATTCGTTGGTCTTTAATTCTTTTCAACGGAGGTGTTTGAGATGACAAACGGATTGCTTTTAAGGCTTCGCGAGCGTGAGCTCAGCGCGAGTCCGGCGGAACGCAATGTCATCGCATACGTGAGTGCTCATCCGCATGAGGTGGTCGGGCTGTCCGTCCGCGGTCTTGCCGATGCCACGTTCTCCTCGCCCTCGAGCATTTTGCGTTTTTGCAAGCGCTTGGGTTTTGCGGGCTACAAGGAGTTCCAGCGCGAACTGATTGCCGAACTGGCGCTCTTGGGTGACAAGAAAGACGTTGCCCTCGAGGACATCTCCATGGACGACAGCGTCGAACGTATCGTGGGGAAGGTGATGAAAAGCAACGTGCGCACAATCGAGGCGACGGCGCGAACGCTCGATTACACCGTCTTGGAGCGATGCGCGGCCCATCTTAAACGGGCACGCGCGGTCAATCTGTTCGGTATCGGTGCCTCTCGTTTGGTCGCGCACGATCTAGCGCAAAAGCTCATGCGTGTTGACAAAGAGTGCCATCTGTACGACGACTGGCATGATCAGCTCCTGTGTGCCAAGAACATGCATGAGGGCGATATGGCAATCGCCTTTAGCTACTCGGGCTTAACGCAAGAAGTGCTGGACTGCACCGTCGAGGCTCAACGTCACAACTGTCCCGTTGTGGCCGTGACCAAGGTAGACGGATCGTCCAAGCTTGCCACCATGGCCGATGCCGTGCTCGGCGTTGCTGCAAGCGAGCCCTTGGTCCGCAGCGGTGCCATGGCCTCGCGTATGGCCCAGCTTATGGTTGTCGACGCCCTGTACGCTGCTTACGTTGCCAGCGACTACGAGCGGGCGACGCATGTCATTAAGCAAAACTACATCAAGAAACAGGAAAGATGAGGTGAATGAAATGCTCGATTTAACAAAATTCACGACTGAACAGCGTAATCAAAGGTCAATGGACCTCGATACGATGACATCGCTGCAAATCGTCACGACGATGAACGATGAGGATCTTCGTGCCGTCCAGTCGGTCACGAAAGTGTTGCCCCAGGTTGCCACAGCAATCGACTGGGCTGCTGAGGCACTCGAGCGCGGCGGGCGCGTCTTTTACA
>JAEZNV010000150.1 GCA_023441725.1 Actinomycetes bacterium
CCGGCACAAGCTACGCCCAGGCAGGCGTAGGGCAAAAGCTCGGTCTCGCCGTTGGGCGCGATTGCGGCATAACCGGCAATAAAGGCAAACGATGAGCCCAAAAATGCCGGCACCTTACCGCGCGACAGGAAGTGGAACAGCAGCGTGCCCAAGCCGGCAAACAAAAGCGTTGCCGATACCGAGAGGCCGGTGAGCACGGGCACCAGCACGGTGGCGCCAAACATGGCAAACAGGTGCTGTAGGCCGAGCAGGAACATGCGCGGGCGGCCGAGCGACGATGCGTCGTAGATGGCATCGCTGACGGCGGGCGTCGAGGACTGGGACATGGATGTCCTTTCGAATGGAAGGGCGATCAGGCATATCGGATAACCTGCCCGAACGATACGATCCGAACCATTGTACGCGATACACTATGCCTCGCACGCGCCGCCACCTGCAAACACTAGCGCTATTTCCAAACGCGCTGGGCAATGCGCTTGACCAGCGCGATCTTTGCCCATTGCTCATCCTCGGTCAGCTTGTTGCCAATCTCGCAGCTGGCAAAGCCGCACTGAGGCGACAGATACAGGTTCTCGAGCGGCACGTACTTTGCGGCTTCACGGATGCGCTCGACGATAACATCCTCGTTCTCGAGCTCTGCCGCCTTGGTGGTTACCAAGCCCAGCACGACCTTCTTGCCCGGGGCAACGTACTTGAGCGGCTCAAAACCGCCGGCGCGCGGCGTATCGAACTCCAGGTAAAATGCATCGACATCCTCGTTTGCGAACAGGTACGGCGCGATGGGGTCATAGCCGCCCTCGAAGGCATAGGTGGAGTGGTAGTTGCCGCGGCACACATGCGTGTTGATGACCAGATCGTCGGGCTTGTCCGCGATGGCGGCATTGTTGAGCGCCACGCCCAGCTCGCTTACCTTTTGCAGGTCGACCGGGCTCATGCCGGTTTTGGCGACAAAATCGGTGTCGCAGTAGATGCCCCAGGTGCAGTCATCAAACTGGATGTTGCGGCAGCCTGCTGCGTACAGGTCGGCGATCACCGTGCGATAAGCGGCTGCGATGGCGTCGGCAAGTTCCTCATCGGTCTTATAGACAGCGCGCAGGCTCTCCTGCTGGCCGTCGCAGCGGTCGAGCGTGACCTCAGAGAACGTCTGGATAGGCGCCGGGATGGTCTGGCGTGCAACATGGCCCTCGCCCTCAAGTGCCTTGACAAATTTGAAGTGCTCGACGAAGGGGTGGTTCTCGCCGCTAATGGGACCGGTAACCACGGCGGTGTCGGCGGTAGTCTCCTCGTCGTGGAACATATAGCCCGTACGCGAGGTACGGCGCTCAATGCCGTTGAGCCCCCACATAAAGTCGAGGTGCCAATAACTGCGGCGGAACTCGCCATCGGTGATGACCTGCAAGCCGGCGGCCTTTTGCTTTGCCACCAAATCGCGAATGGCATCGTCCTCGACGGCCTTAAGCCCCTCGGCATCAAGCGTGCCTGCCGTATAGGCAGCGCGGGCGTCCTTTACGGCCTGCGGTCGAAGAAAACTGCCGATGATATCGGCGCGAAACGGCGCGTTCGGTTGAATCGAAGTACTCATAGATATCTCCCTTTGCATTGATTGCTTTACTGGGACAGAGTATGAACGCTCATATGGCTATCGTAAAATATACGTTTGTATTGGTTTGATATAGGAAACTTCTATATGCACACCAACGGGCCGCCAAGCCAAACTATCCCATATCCGCCAGTGCAAATAGCCATTTTCGTGCCCATATGGCACTAGCAGCTTTGCCCTATCGCCCATACGCTTAGTGGTGACCGCACAAGGCCACGCGAGAGATAGGAGCGACCATGACCACGTTTACGACCCCCACGCGCTACACTGATCGCGCCGCAGGACTCCATTACGCCGAGACCCCCGTGCGCCAGCGCACCGTTCTCACCTGTGGCAGCTGGCGTCGCGTGACCCGCCGTATCGTTTGCGGCCTGACCTGCGCACTTACCGTGAGCTCGCTGCTCATGCCGAGCGTTTCGTTTGCAGCTGAGTGGGTCGAGGTCGGCGGCACCACCTATAACGCCGGTGCCGCGGCCGGTGACGGCAGCACGTGGGCCTGGGACGGTGCCGACGATATGACGCTCAATGGTTATAACGGCGGAGGCATCGCTGCCGGCGGCAAGCTCAACGTGAACTACGAGGGCAACAATACGGTTGCCAACGAATACGGCAACGGCATTTCTGTCGAAGACGTCACCAACGAGAGCGCCGAGCTCAACATCTCCGGAACGGGCACCCTGACGGCAACCGCCGAAGGTAACGCCCTGTATTCCGAGGGCGATATGACGATCAGCGGAACAGGCACCGTTAACGCCACGGGCGACGTCAGCGGCATATATACCCAAAATGACCTTTCGATTGATACGAGCGGAACCGTCACCGCCAAGGGCACGCGTGCCGAGGGCATCCTTGCCGACGGCGATATAACCATAACCGGTGGCGGCACCGTCGACACGAGTTCCGAGCAGGATTGCGGCATCGTCGCCAAAGAAACCCTCACGGTATCCAACAGCACGCTAACGGCTCAGGGATTCGGTAGCGGTATATATGCCTTCGACGGCCTGACCATTGATGCGGCGACCGTACGAGCGTATGCGTACCCAGCGCGCGAAGACAGCCCCACCGCCATCTTCACCGACGAGGGCGACATCACCATTAAAAATGGCTCATTCGTTCACGCCTATGCCGAGGGCGAAAACGCCTCAGGAATCTTCACGCACAATTGGGACACCGGCGGACCTGGCGGGCGCATCTTTATCAGCGACTCGACCGTCGAGGCCATTGCCCACTACATCAACTACGATGGAGGCAACCAGCCCCTACCGCCCATCACCAATGGCGACATTGTCGTAGTTGACCCAGACGTGAACGCTCATACGTATGGTATCTTCGCTCTCACCGAAGATGGCCTCACGCCTGCGACCATCTCCATCACACGCAGCCGCGTGACGGCAGAAGGCAACACCGCTGCCATCCTGGCCGTGGTGAATAGCGCAGACGGCAGCATTGCCGGCACGATCAATATCGTCGACAGCATTATCGAAACACCCAACGGTGGACGTATTTGCGACGTGCATTTCGTTGACACCAATCCCGTCGATGCCCCTTATCAGCGCGGCCAGACCATCGGCACCGCAAACGACGTCATCACGGATCTGGATAGCGACGCCATCGCCAAGCGCGCCGTCATCGTTCCGGTGGAAACGCCCCAGGCAAAGCCCGAATCGAAGCCTAAGGTAACGACCGCCGCCGCGACCATCAAGCATGTCGACACCAAGGGCACGCTCGCAACCACGGGTGACGCTTCCGTTATGGGCGTTGTTGCCGCCGCCATCACAGGCGTGGCAGCCGTCGTCGCCGGCATCTTTACCAGCCGCAAGCGCTCGTAGCTCCAAACCTCGCACGCTCGATCAACACGAACGCGCACCGCCCCATGGTAAGCGGCCGCCGGACCTCCCACCGGCGGCCGCGCCGCGTTTGAACGATCCGATTCGATTGTCCACTCAAAACAAAACCACTCGCCGGTCGCTTACAGCAATACAAACTGTTTCAGCGCGGCGCGACTCGTTATGCCAAGCTTGGCGTAGGTGTTCGACAGGCGATTCTTTACCGTGCCGCGCGAGATACCCATGTGAGCGGCAATCTCATCGTTGGTCCAGCCGCGACGGGCCAGCATGGCAATGGCAAACTCCGTCGTGGTCAGGCTTTCGGCAACGGTGGCGCCCGCACCCGGATTGTGCACGCGACGCCAGCCGCGGCTAAAGCGCTCGGTAACTTTAATGATCTCCGCGAACTCCAGCGGATGATCTTTCTTTAGACATGATTCCAAAACGCCCTGCAAAAGCCCGTGATGCTCGCCGACGATCTCGATCAAGCCATCGGGCTGCGCAATCTGCCACGCACGCATAAAGTGAATGTTCGCACGGTCAGCCTCACGCTGGTTGATCCACCCAACGGCAGCGATCAGATGCAAGAAGACCTCAGGGATGGGATAGCTTTCCTGCTTCATCGACAGGGCATTCTCCGCCATCCCCACGCAGCGCCCGTAATCGCCATCAAGATAGGCACGGTGTGCCAGCGCGTAGGTTGCAAACAGGCGCAGCCCCTCGGGCAGCAGCGATGCATACGAATCAAATTCGCTGCGTGACACCGGCGAGGGAAAATGCAGCAGCACGCACGCGCTGGCCGCGAGCAGCATATACGAGGCCTGAGCGCGTGAATCCTTTGCCGCCCCTTGGCCCTTCCCCGTCTCCTCGAGGTACGCAAGACAGCGACGCGCCGCCAATGCGCGATTCAGTGACAGATTTGCATAGGCGCACAACAGGCATGCCGAAAAACGGAGCGAAAGGTCATCCGATAGCAAGTACGGCTCCGCTAGGCGTCGTGCCTCATCGGGGCAACCGCGATAGTAGTGCGCCTCGGCACGTGCGATAACGCCATAGTCATCTTTGAGCATCACGTCGAGGGTTCTGTCGAGCGTCCCGGGCTCAAATGCCGTGCACATAAGTGGCATGGGGAAACGCCAGCTATCGGTATATATCCGATCCACGGCGACCTCCCCTCGCATAGCGGCTCACTTTGATGGTAGTGCGAGAGGGCGCCGGTTAATGGGACATGTGGCTCGAAATCAGGCCCTATCCTGGACCGTCGGCGGCAAATTGAGCGGCGCCAAGCCCAAGCCCGACACCGCTCAAAAGACTAGATATGCTGGCGGATCGCGTCGATATAGGCCTGTCCGTAGCGCGTGAGCGTCGTGTTCTTGCGCGTAATGATGCCGATCTCCATGTACTCGTCCACATCGAGCGGAATCGAGATGATGCCGGGGCCGTTGAGCTCATGGCTGATCACGCCCGAACACACCGTGTAGCCGTTAAGGCCCATAGCCAGGTTGAACAGTGTCGCACGGTCACGCACGCGGATATTCTTGCGGCGCTCAAAGGTCGAGGTCAGTTCCTCGGAATAGTAGAACGAGTTATAACTGCCCTGCTCATAGGACAAGAACGGGTAGTCTTCCAAGTCCTCGAGCGTCACGCTGGCGCGGTCCGCCAGTGGATGGTCGGCACATACAAAGACATGCGGCGCGGCGCAGAAGAGCCCCTCGAATACGAGCTCGTTGGCGGCGAGCATGCGCTCGATAACCTCGCGGTTATGCTCGGATAAGTACAGGATGCCCAGTTCGCTTTTCATATGCGCGACGTCCTCGATAATCTCGTGGGTCTGCTCCTCGCGCAGGGTAAAGTCGTAGCGCGCGGCATCGAACTCGCGGATCACGTCAACAAACGCGTTAACGGCAAAGGAATAATGCTGGCAGCTCACACTAAAGTGCGGCACCTGCTCGGACGCGCCCTTGTACTTGCCTTCGAGCAGATCGGCCTGGTCGAGCACCTGGCGCGCGTAGCCCAAGAAGGTCTCGCCCTCCTCGGACACAATGACACCCTTGTTGGTGCGCTCAAAGATATGCACACCCATCTCGTTTTCGAGATCGCGGATCGATGCGGTAATCGAAGGCTGCGACACAAAGAGCCGGCGCGAGGCCTCGGTAATGCTGCCGCATTCGGCAACTTTGACGACATATCTGAGCTGCTGAAGCTTCATAGCTTTCTCCCTAGACGTTCGTGACGTCGAAACCCGTCGCATCCATCTGACGCATAAACGGCGGTATCTCCCCCGTCGCGGCGCAGGCGGCAATCTGATGCAGAGCCCCGGCAACCGCATCATCTGCCGCAGCGCCGATATGCCAGCGCGCGGCAGCCGTGACAGCCTCGTTGGCATTGGCGACTGCAACGGAGTTGGGAACGGCACCGATCATGGGCAGGTCGTTATCGGAATCGCCAAATACGACCACCTCGTCGGGCGTCAGGCCCAAAGCGCGCGCCAGCTCCAGCGCAGCGCAGCCCTTGTCCCAACCTGCCGGAAGAATGTCGAACAGGCGCACTCGGTTGTTGGGAAACACAAGCGAGAGCTCCGGCACCTCAGCGGCAACGCGCTCGCGTAGCTCCGCGAGCTCCTCACGCGAACGGGCACTCCAGATATTCGCCTTGAACACCGGCGCGTCGTCGACGACGGGACGGCACGGAGCCTCTTCGCCTTTGAGCCATGCGTTGCCGCCCGACCCCATGGCGCGACGAACGCGCTCGGGGTCACTCGTCACGCAATAGGCATCGTTGCCCCAAAAGTCATCGCCCAGGCTATAGACTTTTAGAAATGTATCGTTGGTCTCTTGCTCCAGATAGTCGGCCAAACGTGTCAGAGCATCGTTGTCGATTGCGCGCGAGGCGACTACTTCGCCGTCGACAAACATCACCTGGCCGTTACAGAACGCCCCGGTCGAGAAGCACTCGGAACGATTTTTAAACATCCAGCCCATCGCGGACGGCTGGCGACCCGAAACCGGGCCAAAGTGCAGACCCGCCGCCTGCATGGCATGAATGCCCTCGATGGCGTAGTCGCTGGCGCCGTCATGCCCAGCTGGAATCAGCGTATCGTCCATATCGGTCAGCACAAGTTTGATCATGAGGTCCCCATTCGTATCGGTCCTACCTATTGTAACGACCTGCCAAAATAAACCTGTCCCTATTTGGCAGGTGCGTTAGTATAGGGAACAACAGATTCGATGCGGGAGTGCCGGCGGTGCAAACCACAAGGCTGAGAGGGCATGGGGCCCAATCCTTTGAACCTGTCAGTTAATGCTGGCGTAGGGAGCATGCCGCCTTTTTAGGGGCGCTGTCTATGCACAGCGCCCCTTTTCTATGCCAAGGAGGCATGTGCAGTGATTGATTCGGAACAGCTTAAGCAACATATGGTCAAGGCCGTGGATGAGATTCGCGCCACCAATCCGATGGCCGGCTCCATCACCAACACGGTGACGATCGACTTTGTCGCCAACGCGCAGCTCGCCGTGGGCGGTTCGGCCGCCATGGTCTATCTGCCCGACGAGGGCGAGGCGCTCGTT
>JAEZNV010000174.1 GCA_023441725.1 Actinomycetes bacterium
CCGCGTTCTTGGACATCAGCTGAGGCACTACGTTGAGCCCCTGGTTATTGGCAGGATCGATCTCCTTAAACGCCTTGCCGCCAAAGCGGTTTCCCACCCGCGGCGGCGGCAAAAACGGCGTGTAATAACAATCGAGCGCGCCAAAGCACTCCGCATGCACGCGACGGAACACATGCCCGGTAATCCCCTCCATGGGGGCCAACGATAGAATCATCAACATCTACTCTCAGATCAACGAACGTGACAAAGGAATCGCCCCTTTGTCACATGCATTATGCCTTGTCCTTGAGGCGGCCCACAAGGCGGAGGCGGTTACTTGACGCCAACCAGCCAACCAGTCGTCGCTGTGCAACGAAGGTGAATGGCGCCCACGATCAAGCGAGCACCAACAGCACGCTGTTGACCGCTATGTCTGAACAACAGACACCCTCCACTCATCTATACTCAAGAGCGTGTGCGCATCGCCCAAAAACGATGAGAGTCGAGGCCCCCATGCAGCAGCTCGCCGAACGAGAAAAGAAACGCATCCAGCGGTACTGCATGTACCCCAAGATCGCAGCGACCGCACTCATCATGTCGTTCGTAGCATGCCTGTTGATGTTGCCGCTCCAAATGATCAACGATATCGCGTTCCACCAAAAGGAATTCCAACCCGCGGGCATATATACCGTCATCGCACTCACCGTAATCGAGCTCGCCATCTTTTGCTATTGCGCCCTTGCACCACGCTTTGGGATGCAGGGCAAACAGTGGAAGGAGCTGCAGGGCAGGCTTGCGGTAGCCCAGACCAACAAGGACCGTTCCGCGGAGGTCGCCGGCGTACTTGCCACGCAAGCTGCCGGCCGCCTGCTCAAGAACAGCGACAACGATCTCGCGCGCAACCTGGGCGGTGCCGCCGAGGTCGCCAGCGCCGTGGGGGCAGTCACCACGGCGGCAGACGTGCTGGCCGAGACCTCGAGCAATGCCGAGGCCATGGCAAACGCATACGGTGTGACGATTCCAAGCGTCAAGAAGCAGATCATAGCTCTCGCGGTGTTGCCCGCCATTGTGCTGCTTGGCGTCTACATCCCTCAGTTTGTCCAGGGAAATAACGAGCTTCAGGTAAGAAAGGCTGCAGCCGACGAGCAGCTCGCCATCGCGCAGGATGCCTTGGAGCCCGTGTGCGAACGCGTCGCCGCAGACGACCCGTACGAGTCGTATCACGACTACGGCTACCGCATTATCGGCTATCTGCGCGATAATGACCTCGGCGCTCAAGCAGCCTATGTCTACCTTTCTTTCGATGCAGATGGCATGCTCACGGACGTCGATTACACCAGTCAGATCGACCCCGAGGCAAGCCTTGCAGACAACCTCGCCCGCGCCGAGCAGGATATCGCGACGCTCTGCGCCCCGCTCAACGGGTTGGACATTTCCGTTGCCGCACCGGACCTCCTCACGCCATGCAGCCTGTCGGATGAATTTAAACAGGCATTTTTAGCCGGATCCCTATATGAAGAAATCAGCATCAAGACGGAGGACGAATCTATCAAGTCGTACTACACCTTTGACACCGAGCCCAAGGAAGAGTTCGACGAATACACCCACCCGGAAATTAGGCTCATGCTCTCTGCAAAGAAGAACTAAAGGCTTACGCTCTAATTGCCGCTCGCAAACATCGTCTATATCTCGAGGTCTAATACTTTTCCGAGAAGTGAACGGCTGTATTTGGACCCCCGAAGCATCGACATTCTCTGACGCCAAAACCGCAGGATTTGGCTGGCAAAACCGCAGGAAATTGCATCTCAAAAATGTCGACGCTTCGGGGGTCCATTTTGACTCGTTCACTTCTCGGAAAAGTATTAGACCTCGAATTCACAAGCCGCTCAATGTGACAAAGGGACCGTCCCTTGTCACATTATTCAGAGCGCAGGGCCTCCACGGGATCCTTCCTGGACGCGCTGCGGGCGGGCAGCAGGCCGGCAACGACCGTCAGTAACACCGAAATTGCAATGAGCACCAGCGCATCCCGCACGGGCAGACTCATCAGATTGGGGACCTGTTTGGCAGCAAGCGCCCAGGCATTAACCGGAAAGCTCACGGCCACCACGACGACAATGGCAAAGACGCCGGCGATAAGGCCCTCGATAAAGGTCTCGGCATTGAATACGTTGGCCACGTTACGCTTCGACGCGCCGATCGCACGCAGGATGCCAATCTCCTTTTTGCGCTCCAGCACGCTGATGTAGGTAATGATGCCGATCATGATGGAGCTCACCACCAGACTGATACTCACAAACGCGATGAGCACCAAGCTGATGGTGTTCACGATGTCGGTCACCGAACCCATGATGATGCCCATGTAGTCGGTGTACGAAATTGCCTGCTCATCATGGCCAGCGGCTTTGACCTGCTTGTTGTACGCATCGATGTGATCGAGTACGCGCTCCTTGGCCTCAAAGTCGCGCGGGAAAATCTTGACCGAGATGGGGTCGGCCTCGTCCGCATAGCCCAGTGTGGTCAGATTGTTATCGTAGGTGAGCTTCGACGCCTTGGCATAGCTCATCATGAGCGAGCTCAGGTCCTCGGCGTCCATGTTGAAGTGAATGGCATGAGCAAAGGCACTCGCATCCACGCGCATGGCGCTCGCCAGGCTAGCAAAACTCGACGACATCCGCGTCGCCATCTGGCCCATGAGCCCTGCTGCGCCTGCCTTGAGCTGAGCTGACGCCGTCGCCGCAATCTGATCGCTGATCGACTTCATCATCTGATCCATAGCCTGCTGCAGATACGGAGCCAGCTGCTTTTGCACATAGTCGGTCATCGCCCGCTGCAGGCGCTCGGCCAGGGCATCGCCACCGAGTGCCTTGAGCTGAGCCAGGTATTGCTGGGCTGCCGTATCACTCTCAAGATACGTCGAGAACGCGGCGGCAAGCTTTGACGCGTCCTTAAGATCATCGGGTGTCAGCGCCTTAAACTGATCAGACTGCAAAAAGCTCTCAAACAGCTGGTTGGCAAGCGTTCCCACCTGCTGCATTTGCTCGGGCGTGAGTTCCAGACCGTCAAAGATACCTGAGAAATCTGGGGCCGGCGCTTTGGCCATGATGTCGCTGAAGTCGATGTCCCTACCAACGCCCGAAAGGTCAATGTCCAGCACGGACAAATCGATACCAGAAAGGTCCATACCGCCGGCTGCACCCGAGAGCGCAGACGCATCGAACGAGAACGCGCTCTTGAGCGCCGCCTCGTCCGCACTGAACATGCTGCCCAGATCCACGCCTTGCTTGGCCTCGCCCTGCAGTTCATCGAAAGACTTGCCCGTAAAGACATCCGTCTCGGGGTGGGCGAGTTGCTCCTGCACAATCTGCGAATCGGCGGCGCGCTCCATAAGCTGGCGAGTCAGCGCATGTGTATAGGCAATGCCCGGAGACAACGCACTCGCATTGGCTGTCTCGTTAGGTCGCACCACGCCCACAATGTGCACGTCGATACCGTCGGCAACCTTGGCGGCCATAAAGTCGGCATCACCAGACATGTCGGTCCATATGCCGGTCTCTTCGTTTTTGCGATAGGCATCGGCCGGCGACAGCATCTTAAACGTCGTGGACAACGCATCGTCGTAGGTAAAGTCGGTACCGGTCTCGGGCGTTTCGACCCCACCGTCGGCCGTCATAGCACTGTTAACCAGGTCGTTGAGCTCATCGATATCCAGCGCACCGATGCTATAGAGCGTGTAGTCGCCCACCGTACCGCGACTCGAAAGCACCATCACGGCTTCGTTGGCGGACGTGGGCCAGTGACCGGCGACGACATCGTACTGGCTGTCGAGCAGACTCTGGTCGTCGATCATCTCGTTAAAGACCGAGGTTCCCATGGATTCCATGCTCACCGTTGCCGCCGAACTTGCGCCTCCGCTCATGGCCTCGGTCA
>JAEZNV010000021.1 GCA_023441725.1 Actinomycetes bacterium
GCGACGAAGTGCTGCCCAACCAAAAGAATGGCGAGCTGGGCCATGGTAAAGAGCGCGCCGTCGCAATCGCCGATGTCCTTGACGCCCATGTCGGTGCCCAGGACGAGGCAGTCGCTTGGAAGGCCCTACGCGCCGCAGCGCAAGAGCCCAATCCGGAAGACATCACCAGCAATACGCAGTGGTCGGTCGTCTTTGACAACACCGAGCCCGCTGCCGCCATCACGCTGCGCCGCCACTGGGGCGACGTCGATGCCTTCGCGCTGTAAGGCGCTGGCACCGTCGTCCTTACGCTCGCCTGACGTTGCTTACATTTCCATACGCTTGAGCTAACACGTTTTACCCCCGCATCAACAGTGTGCGGGGGTAAACTTATGCGCATGTTATAACTTGCCCGGAAGGATTCACCATGCTTAGGATCGGTCTTCTTACTAGTGGCGGCGACTGCCAGGCGCTCAACGCCACCATGCGCGGCATTGTCAAAACGCTTATGACCAATAGCAAAGAGCCTATCGAGATTTATGGCTTTGAGGACGGATATCAGGGCCTTATCTACAGCAGGTTCCGTGTCATGACGCCCGCCGATTTTAGCGGTATCCTCACCCGCGGCGGCACTATTCTGGGCACGAGCCGCACGCCGTTCAAGCGCCTGAACATTCCCGAGGCCGACGGCGTCGAGAAGGTACCCGCGATGGTCCACACCTATCACAAGTTGCAGCTCGACTGCCTGTTTATGCTGGGCGGCAACGGCTCCACCAAGACCGCCAACCGCCTGCGCGAAGAGGGCCTCAACGTTATCGCCCTGCCCAAGACCATCGATAACGACACCTGGGGCACCGAGATGACGTTTGGCTTTACGAGCGCCATCGACGTCGCCACCAAGTGCATCGACGACATCCACACCACCGCCTCGAGTCACGGCCGCGTGTTCGTTATCGAGATCATGGGCCACAAGGTCGGCTGGATCCCGCTGTACGCCGGCGTCGCGGGCGGCGCGGACGTCATCCTGATTCCCGAGATCCCCTACGACATGGACCAAGTCATCAAGACCATCGAGCATCGCATGGAGACCGGCAGCCGCTTTACCATCGTGGCCGTCGCCGAGGGAGCCATCTCTAAGGAGGACGCGGCGCTGTCCAAGAAGGAGTACAAGAAGAAGCTCGCCGAGCGCACGAGCCCGTCGATCGTCTACGACATCGCCAAGGAGATTGAGGCCAAGACCGGTCGCGAGACCCGCGTCGCCATCCCCGGTCACACGCAGCGCGGCGGCCAGCCCGACGCTCAGGACCGCATCTTTGCGACCCAGTGCGGCGTCGAGGCCGCGCTTGGCTGCCTGCGTGGCGAGTTTGGCTACATGATTGCCTTGCGTGACGGCAAGATGTGCCACATGCCGCTCGAGGAGGTCGCCGGCAAGCTCAAATATGTCGACCCCCAGAGCGATCTTGTGCGCGAGGCCAAGGCGTTGGGCATCAGCTTCGGCGACGAATAGCCTCGGCCGAAACTGCTCTCATCGGAGACCTCAGGGCTTACCTCCCAAATCGTCCTCGGACATGTCAGGACCCCGCCGTGCGCTTCGCGCGGCGGGGTCCTTCCGTCCTGCGGAAAGATTTGGGAGGTAAGCCCTGGGGCCTCCTGCGGTAACTAGGGAGGCCGAGGCTATTCGCCTTCTTGCTGCGGGTGCCTGGTCTGAAATTAAGTTGCGGTGAAATAGTTCCCGCTTAGCCCGCAAATGGTTGAATCTAGGAACTATTCCACCGCAACTTACTGAATGGGGGGCTCTTGGCCGCTACTTGCACTGACATTTGTCCTGAAATGGCTGGTCGTTAGGGGTTGCTACCGGTAGTTGCGGTAGGGTTGGAGCAGATTCTAACTAGAAATGGTGGTCGCTACCGGTTGTTCTCGGCATACTCGGCTCATTCGATTCGACCATCAAACGAAAGGAACCACCATGGATCTTGCGATGGCGCAGCGCCTCGTCGATCGCCGCAAAGCTGCCGGGCTTTCTCAGGAGGCGCTTGCCGCCCAGCTGGGTGTGAGTCGTCAGGCTGTCAGTAAATGGGAACGCAGCGAGTCCTCACCCGATACCGATAACCTCATTGCGCTCGCCGCGCTGTATGGTGTGTCGCTGGATGAGTTGTTGTATGGGGAAGCGGCTAGTGATGCCGATGGCTCAGAGGACGGCAGCACCGAAACGGTGGATGAGGCTAAAGAGGCCGAAGATTCTGCCGAGCACGCCGATTGTGGCGACAAACCGCTTGTCGATATTTCCCTCGCGCGCGGCATCCACGTCATTGATCCCAATAAAGGCGAGGAAGTCCATGTTGGCTGGAACGGCATCCATGTGACCAACGAGCGCAAGGGCGAAGAGGTGCATGTGGGGCCGGACGGCGTGCATGTCGATACGCTTGAGGACGATGGACATAGCGTGCATACCGATGACGACGGCACCGTCACCATCGACGGCGAGACGTTCTCCAGCTGGAAGGAAGCACACGACAAGCTCGACCATCATGGCAAGCATTTCCACACCAAGGTCGGGCGTACATGGAACAAATTCCCCTTCCCCGCGCTTGTCGCCCTCGCCTATCTGGTGCTCGGCATTGTCTACGGCACATGGGCTGCGGGACTCTTCCTCGTCTTTTTGATTCCCGTCTACTACGCATTTGGCGACTTTATCGACCAACGCCACTTATCTAAGCTGATCGATGTCGTCTATTCAGTCAGTGCCGAGGCATGGTTCCTCTGCATGTGGCTCTGCCTGGAACAACCCCATCCCGCCTGGGTAATCCTCATCACCATCCCGGTCGTAAAAGCACTCATGCGCTGGTGCCGCAAACAATGGAAGCATCGCGAGCGAGCCTAAACCATCCCAGCCCGACAGCAGCACCCAACTAGTACTCCCCCGCCCATCCCCCCTAAGTTGCGGTGATATAGCTCCGGTTTTAGCCTTGAGTAGTCGAGTTTAGGAACTATTCCACCGCAACTTACGAATGGTCGGAGCGGCTACAGCACAAGCGTCGGCGTTCGTTTGATGGTCCGCCACGAAAAGGGCCTATCTACTACGTTTAACTCGATGGGGCCAACCATGACCGCCTTTTTCGAAAATCGACAGGCCTTCTACCTGCGGTTTTATTTTTCGTTTTCCCGGCATGGTTGAGGGTATCCAATTAAACGTAGTAGATAGGCCCGTTTTGTGGCATACGACCCATTCAAGCCCAATCTCGAAGGCTAAAGAGAGCCTCTCATCCGCACCTGCGAGCGAAAACCAAATAGAATGAAAGGCAAATGGAAAGCCCGTTTGACGAGCGGAGAACATATGCGCGACGTAACCGAAAGCGACTGGAAGCTGTTTAAGAAAATGCTTCCTCAATGGCAAGAACGTTATATGGAAAAGCTCATCGGCCAGTACGTTGAGATGCTGAACGGCGACAGCGAAGCGTCCAGTAGATTTTGGGCACTAGAAGAGCGCCTCAATAGAGACAAGCTGTCCTCAGGCGTAATTGCAAACGACATTCGCCGCAGCACAATGCACCGCGAGATAGCCAATTTGCTTATCGACAGCGTGATCACCCTTGACGACCTTGACGGTTTTACCGAAGACATTAAGAGCTATGCGCAACACTGGATTGGCCAGTAAGAGCACTGAACGACAGACATCCCCAGCAAAACGGGGCAAACGCTGGGCCACCTAATGGTTGTCCGGCGTTTGCCCAGATAAAACCTGCCAAAATATACCTGTCCCTTTTTGGCAGGTTACTCGGCGCTCTTGAGGGCGCCGACCATGTCGATCTTGTTGAGCGTTCGATTGGTGGCAAGGTTGACGATAAACGTAAAGGCAAAGGCCAGCAACACGGATAGCACGTAGCTCAGCGGCTCGACCTCAACATCAAAATACAGCGACGGCATCTGCAGGATGTACGTAAAACTCTCGGCCAGCAAGCCGCCTAGCGGTACGCCCAGTGCGGCGCCAATCGCCGTGAGGATCAACGTCTCCTTGTTGACGTAGTGGTGCACCTCGCCGCGACGGAAGCCCAACACCTTAATGGTCGCCAGCTCGCGCTCGCGCTCGGAGATATTCGTGTTGGACAGCGTAAACACCACCACAAACGACAGGCACGCCGCCATAAAGGTCACGAGCACCACGACCGAATTGATAATCGTAAAGTTCGCCTCATAGTTTTCCCAATGCTCGGCCGTACTCGAAATCGTAAGCCAACCGTCACTCTTAAGATTCTTGCTAAACGCAATCTGGTCGGCCGACGAACCCTTGAGCAGTGCAAAGATGCCGTTAAGACGCGCGCTTCGGCCGAACGTGCGCTCATAGGTGCCCTGCGTCATGTAAAGCGTGTTGCCCAGATAGTTAAGCGAAATGTCGCTGACTTTGACCTTGGCAACATTGAGCGACGAATCCTGGACGTGAGCCGTATCGCCCGGCTGAATCCCCAGCACCAGCTGTGAACTTTTGCTCAGATACACGTCTCCGTCACGCAAAGGCAGCGGTTCTTTGGACTCATCCTCCAGACGCACGTAATCGCCCAAGTCACTCGTGCGGTCATCGGGCACCACGATCAGCTGCACAGTCTCGCTCTTGCCGCCAAATGTAAAGGTGACGTTGTCGGTCATAATCGGCAGCGTCGAAGTCACGGTCACGTTGGAATCATTGGACGCGCTGCGCCCATCCAATGCCGCGCACGTCTGTGAAAAATCGTCGGGATTGGCGACCGCCAGCAGATCGTAGCGCGTGACGTGGCCGTACTGCTTGGGCGACAGCGCGACCGACGTATCACGAATGCCCATGCCGCAAATTACAAGCGCTGTGCAGCCCGCGATGCCAAAGATGGTCATAAAGGCGCGCTTTTTGTAGCGGAACAGGTTACGCGCCGCCACCTTGTTCAAAAAGCCCATGCGACGCCAGATAAAGCCGATGCGCTCAAGCAAGATGCGCGAGCCGGCACGCGGGGCCTTGGGACGCATAAGCGAGGCTGGGGTCTCGGACATCTCGTGGCGGCAGGCGATAATCGTAGCGCCCACCACGCCCACGGCAAACAGCGCCACCGACACGAGCGACGACACGATGTCGTACGAAAGCAGCATCTGGGGCAGCGAGTACATGTCGTCGAACACCGTAAACAGGAACAGCGGCAGGCCCACAAATCCGATGATGTTGCCGAGCACGCCGCCGATCAGACACGCCCACAGCGAGTAGTCCACGTATTTGGACAGAATACGCCCACGTGAATAGCCGAGCGCCTTGTA
Organism: Actinomycetes bacterium; assembly: GCA_023441725.1. The sequence goes on from JAEZNV010000021.1 coordinate 5,254, forward strand.
CAGGCCAATAAGCATGCGCTCCTCCTCGACCATGCGCGTAGCGGTGGTAAGGCTGATGAGCACGGCGACGATAAAGAAGATAAACGGGAACACCGTGGCGATGGCCTCAATTGACGAGCTATCGCTTTCCACGCTCGAGTAGCTTGCGATATTGCCGCGGTCCTGGATGTACCACGTACATTCGCCTAGATCGGAAAGCTCGGCGCGGGCATCGGCGAATTGTTGGTTGGCGGCGGCGCGGCGCTGGTCCAACTCGGCCTGAGCTTGGACGCGCTCCTCGCTGCCCTCGGCCATACGGTCGATGTTGCCCTGTTCAATCCCAAAGAGCATATTCGCCTGGCGTTCGGCCGCATCTAAGCTTGCCGGCGTGTCAACCGTCAACTCCTGAGCACGTGCCTTCTCACGCTCCTCGCGGATCTTCTCGATATTGCCCTTGACCTCGTTGATCTTTGTCGTGTAGGCGTCCGAATAGGAGCTGAGGCTCTTGGCTCCCTCGACGATCACGTGGACCGAGGAGTAGGAAGAAGATGTCGCGGCGTCCTCGTTCACATAGAACTTATAGTCCGCAGCCGAAGCAGCGCGAAAGGCGTTGACTGTCGAGTCGGAGCTCACGTCGGTGGGATCGAGGACCTCGGCCGTAATGGTGTAATCGCCCGCGGCAAACTGGTCCTTGGCACTTTGGTTCGACGAGCTCGCGTCATTGGCGGCAAAACTCACCGTATCGCCGAGCTTTTTGCCCGAAGCCTTCAGGAACTTCGAAGTCACCGCGACCTCATCGGCGCTCTCGGGCAAATCACCGCTCACCAGCACCGGTTGATCGATATTCTCCTTGGAAAGACTTTGCACGATCACGCGCTCGCGTGTTGTGCCCACGGCGGTGTAGGCGGTCTCGGTGTAGATACCCTCGGCCGTCTCGACGCCGTCGACCTCTTGGATAGCCGCAAGATCGTCGCGCGTAAGGCCATAGGTCGACTGCACGTTAATGTCATAGACATTCTGCTGGTCAAAATAGGCGTCGACCGAATCGCGCAAATCTTCGCAGCCTGCCTTAAGACCGCACATCACGCTCACGCCAAGCGCGGTGATGACCACGATAGACAAGAAGCGCTTAAGACTGCCGCGGATTGTACGGTAGATGCCACGGCGAAAAACCGTCGGCACCATATCGTTTGAGCTCTGAGCGGTGCGGTAGGTCGCAAACTCCCGGTCGCGACCCGCGCGCTCCGTATCGTGGTTTTGGCTGTTTTGGCGGTCCTGGTCCATGGGCGCTACCACTCGATCGTCTCGATAGGCACGGGATTTTGCTGGACCGTCTCGCTCTCCACGCGACCACTCTTAAAGCGGATCAGGCGATCGGCCATGGGCGCGAGCGCGGAGTTGTGCGTGATGATGATGACCGTAATGCCCTGCTTGCGGCAGGTATCCTGCAGCAGCTGCAAGATCTGCTTGCCGGTTTTATAGTCGAGCGCGCCCGTGGGCTCGTCGCATAAAAGAAGCTTGGGGTTCTTGGCCAGTGCGCGGGCAATGGACACGCGCTGCTGCTCGCCGCCTGAAAGCTGCGCGGGGAAGTTGGCGAGGCGCTCGCCCAGGCCAACCTGGCGAAGCGTCTGTTCGGCATCGAGCGAATCGGGGCAGATCTGAGCTGCAAGCTCAACGTTTTCGAGCGCCGTCAGGTTGGGAACCAGATTGTAGAACTGAAAGACAAAGCCGACGTCGGCGCGGCGGTACTCCACAAGCTGCGCCTCGTTGGCAGAGCTCACGTCGCGCCCGTCCACTGTCACGGAGCCGGAGGTTACCGTATCCATGCCGCCTAGGATGTTGAGCGCCGTAGTCTTGCCGGCGCCCGAAGCGCCCAGGATAATGGCGAGCTCACCGCGCTCAACGGTAAAGCTCGCGCCGTCGAGCGCATGGATGCGGGCATCGCCCTCGCCGTATGCTTTGATGACGTCTTTGAATTCGATATAGGCCATCGATCGGTTCCCATCTGGTCGGATAACTCTTTAGTATTACCCATTTCACGCCGACCAAAAAGGGACAGGTTCATTTTGGCAGGTTTTATATGGGGAAACGACAGCCATAGATGAGGCGCCGGGGAGGCAGAGAAATCATCGACGGGGTCAGGCCGACCGCCAAACACAACGCACGCATCTCTATCTGTCAGCAAAATCATTCGAACAGCTGTTCGTTTCTATGATATGATTCCGTTATCTAAGCAGGCCAATACGCAGAAAGGCGGCCAACATGGCGTTCGACTTTAAGAAGGAATGCAAGGAGCTCTACAAACCTGCAAGCAAGCCGAGCATCGTAACTGTCCCGCCTATGAGCTACGTTGCCGTTCGCGGAAAGGGCGACCCAAATACCGAAGGTGGCGAGTATCAAAACGCCCTGCCGCTGCTTTACGGCATCGCCTATACCGTCAAGATGTCGAAGAAAGGCTCAAGGAGTATCAAGGGCTATTTCGACTTTGTGGTACCGCCGCTCGAGGGTTTCTGGTGGCAAGACTCCCCGAGCGGCGACATCGATTATGTACGCAAGGACGATTTCAACTTTATCTCGTGCATTCGCCTGCCCGATTTCGTCACCCGAGATGACTTTGACTGGGCAGTCGCGGAAGCCACGACCAAAAAGAAACTTGACTTTTCTGCCGTCGAGCTGCTTAAAGTTGACGAGGGCCTCTGCGTTCAATGCATGCACACCGGGCCCTACGACAACGAACCGGCGACCGTAGGCGCTATGAATGAATACACGACCGAGCAGGGCTATGTCCCCGACTTCTCAGACACTCGTTTCCATCACGAAATCTATCTCTCCGATCCACGCAAATGTGCACCGGAGAAACTTAAGACTGTGGTTCGTCATCCTATCAAGCGCGCTGAATAGCGTGGAGCGTCATCTCACGCGCTAGGTTTTAAGCCAGCCAACCAGCCGCCTCCTAGGCCGTCCGGTAATTATCTTGACGCGGCCCGTCGCATCTTATAAGTTTGTTTTGCTAAAGCTGGAAAGCCTCTCAACGATGCGCAACTCCAGCTCTTTTTCTATCAAGAGGCTTAAATGAAATACCGGAAGTCGCGGATATCCATCAACGAACAAATAGCACTATTGACAGAATACAGGGGTCTTAAGTGCTCTGATCAAAGCGAACTCGAGCGAGCTTTGGTCGAAGTCGGCCACTACAGACTGTCGGCCTACTGTTTTCCCTACAAAACCAAATGCAAGTCCGGGATTACCATCTTTCGCGAAGGCACAACATTCGAAACCATCATCTACACGTATGAATTTGACCGAGCCCTCCGGCAGTTAATGTTTGATGCGGTCGGCAGAATTGAGATCTACCTCAAAAGCAGAATTGCCTATCTTGCCTCTGAGGAACGCGGGCCTTTCTGTTACCCAGATGTCGCCATAACGAGGCTCAACTCGGCATGTCCATCGCGCTTTGCGCCGCGCTGGGCTACGCAGCCGTCTTTGGCAGCGCCACCAATACGCTGCTCGCACCCATCCTGATTGGCTGCGAAGTCTTCGGCTTCGGTAATCTGCCGGCATTCTTCATCGTCTGCGTCGCGGCTTACCTGTTCAACATGGATAAGTCGATCTATGCCCTGCAGAAGCGGGCGTAGAAAGATGTCCAAGCAAGTGGTCTCAACCGGAAACGGCATCCCACTCTAAGGCTATATTCCGGGACACGGTTTCCGTTTGGGACGCCATTCGGAAAGCGCATCCCGTTCTTTCACGGCGTCTTGGCTATGCAAAGTGCTCGAACGTTATTCCTCGTACGCGCCCTCGAGCCGAAGCAGCCACTCCTTGCGGTCAAGCCCGCCGGCATATCCGTTGAGCGAACCATCGGCGGCAACCACGCGATGGCACGGCACGATAATCGAAATGGGATTGCGTGCAACCGCAGCCCCCACGGCACGCGGGGACACAACGGGAGCCTCGTTTCCCGGCACACGATGTCGAGCCGCAACTCGCTGGGCTATCTCACCGTACGTAGCGACCTCGCCACGCGGGATAGAAAGCAGCTCAAACCAAACCTCGCGCTGAAACGCCGTGCCAATCATATGCAACGGCGGCGTAAACCGAGGCTCCTGCCCCGCAAAATAAGCATTCAGCCAAGCCCAAGAACGCTCAAGCACCGAAGAAGCCGCACCATTTGCCGGATCCACCGAAGACATACCGCCGGCGCCAGAAACCGCATCGGCACCTTCAACGTGCTCCGCATCTTCTTTGAGCAGCGTAGAGCCAAAGTGCTCCTGTCCCTCAAACCAAAGCCCCGTCAGACCGCGGCCATCAGCGGCAAGCAAGATTTCGCCCAAAGGCGAAGCAAACGTCGTCGTGACCACCTGCGGCTCCTTTCAAAACTCCGCAAACATAATACCGCGAACTGTGCAGACAACCCCGCAGATACGTCTGGGCGGGCTCGTAATTGTTTAAGCGAGGCTGTTTTCCCCAATCAAACGAAGAAGACGCGGGGCATCGACGCCAGAGCGGTACCTCTATCAGCTGAGCTCTAATACTTTCCCGAGAAGTGAACGAGTAAAATCGAAGCCCCGGAGCATCCACACCTTTAGACCGCAAAACCGCAGGATTCGCGCAACAAAACCGCAGGAAATGGCGGTCAAAATATGCCAATGCTTCGGGGGTCCAAATAAGGTCGTTCACTTCTCGGAAAAGTATTAGACCTCGATTCGCACCAACCCCAAAGTCCCCGCAGGCAGCAGGCGCGACAGCGCCGCAGCTGCCGGCCGCGCCCCACAGTCCCCCAAGGCGGCAGGCGCAAAGCGCCGAGGCCGCCGCCGGGATCAGGGCCCGCAACGGCCACGTGCCCTCACATCAGCCCAGCGGCCCCAACCAACAACGGCCCCATCGCAGGCCGCTCGCAGCAGCGCCACCGCCGGACAGGTCACACTACTCGCAGAGCAGCTTAGCGATCTGGACGGCGTTGGTTGCCGCGCCCTTACGGATTTGGTCGCCGCAGCACCAGAAGGTGATGCCGCGCGCAGCCTCGGGGTTCGAGATGTCGCGGCGCACGCGGCCGACCCAAATCAGGTCCTGGTCGGAGGTGTCCATCGGCATGGGGAAGCGGTCGTGTGCATCCTCGGCAGCCATATCGTCAACCAGCTTGACGCCGGGAGCAGCAGCCAGCGCAGCACGAGCCTCCTCAACCGTTATATCGCGCTCAAACTCGAGCGTAATGCTCTCGGAATGCGAACGCAGCACGGGCACGCGCACGCAGGTGCAGTTCACGCGCAGCTCGGGCAGGTGCATGATCTTGCGGCCCTCGTTTTGCAGCTTCATCTCCTCGGAGGTAAAGCCCTCTTCCTTGACGCCGCCGATCTGCGGAATCAGGTTGCTCGCCAGCTGGGCGGCAAACGCGCGCGGCTCAGGAATCTCCTCGCCACGGCCCAGGGCGGCCAGCTGAGCCTCGAGCTCGGCCATACCGGGGGCGCCAGCACCCGAAGCCGCCTGGTACGTCGAGACGATCATGCGCTTCACACCAGCGAGCTGATGCAGCGGCCACGTGGGAACCAGGCCGATAATGGTCGCGCAGTTGGGGTTGGCGATAAGGCCGTGATGCCACTTGATGTCGTCGGCATTGATCTCGGGCACAACCAGCGGCACCTCGGGATCCATGCGGAAGGCATGGCTGTTGTCGACCACGACGGCGCCGCGCTTGACGGCCTCGGGCAGTAGCTCCTTCGCGATGTCGTCGCCGGCGGCTCCAAGCACAATGTCAC
>JAEZNV010000074.1 GCA_023441725.1 Actinomycetes bacterium
CGGCTTTTCGCACAGCACGGCCTTTCCCGCGCGCAGTGCCCGACAGACCCAATGCGCATGCATGCCATGTGGAAGAGCCAAGTAGATTGCGTCGACATCGGGGTCGGCAATCAGCGCATCATAAGCCGCATCGCCGCTATCGTCAGCCGTGGCATAACTGTGCGCGGCATCAATCGAAAACGCCCTGCAAAACTCCTCAACATGCGAAGGAGTGCGACCGGCGGCAGCCACAAGCCGTGCCCCGTCCACCTCCTTGAGCGACGATGCAAATCGATGCGAAATGCGCCCAGCGCCCAAAACGCCCCAACGAACCTCACGCAAATCATCACATGAATCCCGATGGCCCACGACAGCTCCCTTCAGTTGCGGTGGAATCTTTCCTGTTGGGCCCCTATTCTCCCGCAAACAGTAACTATTCCACCGCAAGTTATAAAAGGGGCATCAGGAGCGCGTTTTGCAAAAGGCTTTAAGCGCGGCCGTTACGGGGCCAGGCTGGAAACGTCGGCGCACATCGTCGAGACGCTCGGGAATATCGATGTGCTGCGGGCAGTGACGTGCGCATTTACCGCACTTGACACAATTGCTCACCAGCTTGGGCTCGTTCGTCCGCACCGCGCTCGCCGTAAAGTATTGAGACAGCCCCGTAAACCAACTATGTGCGTAGCTCGCGTTGTAGGCGCCAAAGCAACCGGGAATATTAATGCCCTTGGGGCACGGCATGCAGTAGCCGCATCCCGTGCAGGGCACGCGATTCGATTTTTCAAACTCTCCCAGCACACGCGCGATGGTATCGAGCTGCTCTGTCGTCATCGAATCCGGCAGCGCGCAATCCGCCAATGCCGCGTTCTCGTCCACCTGCGCGGTATCGGTCATGCCCGAAAGCAGCATCGTGACTTGAGGATGGTTCCACACCCACGAAAGGCCCCAAGCAGCCGGCGTCCTCAGGTACGGATCGCGTACGTCATCGAGCACGGCGCGGGCCCGCGGTGGCAGTTTGCCCGCCAGGCGTCCACCCAAAAGCGGTTCCATCACAAACACCGCGAGCCCGCGCTCGGCGGCTGCCATGAGTCCCGCCGTTCCCGCTTGGTATCGCTCTCCAGCGTAGTTGTACTGGATCTGGCAAAAGTCCCAGTCATACGCGTCAAGCATCGTGAGGAAGTCCGCCGCACTGCCGTGGTACGAAAAACCTATCTGGCGAATACGCCCCGCAGCCTTTTGGTGCGCAATCCAGTCCTCGATACCCAACGCTACCACGCGCTCCCACTGCGCGGGCGAGGTGATGTTGTGCATGAGGTAGTAGTCGATATGGTCAGTCCGCAAACGGTGCAGCTGCTCGTCAAAAAAGCGGTCGAAATCCTCCGCACATTTGCACGAAGCGTGCGGCAACTTGGTCGCGAGCAAAATCTGGTCGCGCAGACCCAGGCGCTCAAGCGAAGCTCCCACGCATACCTCGTTACCGGGATAAAGATATGCGGTATCCAGATAATTAATCCCCTGTTCCACCGCACGGGAAATGATGGCATCGGCCGTCTTCGCATCGGGGTGTCCCGGCGCACCGGGAAACCTCATGCAGCCCAGACCCAGAGCGGATATTCGGTTACCACTTTTGGGGTCAACACGGTATTGCACGACCCCTCCCTTCGCCATCAGCGCCCCGGCAAGGCGAAACACAATGGTCACGCAGCCGAAACATCGTGGAATCGCAATCGAGAATGTATCGTAACGTAGCAGAAATCGAGCCGTCACGACACCGCTTTAACATCAGCAAAAAGCCCGATGAAAGGAGGCGACCGTGACCACACGTGAGGACGCCTGCCCCTACCCCGGCGAGCAGTACATCCTCTCGGTCGACCGCTATCAGATCGAGGTCATGGACCATCTGGACGAGCTTCCCGCCACAGGCGCCGTCATCTTCTGCACCTTCCCCAAGGTGCGCGATGGCGTTGGATATCCCGCACGCGTTTTCGCGGTCTGCCCCGCAGCGTAAGCTCCACGCATCCATTCATTTAAAAATCGCCACCCTGCATGCACAAGGTGCGCTGGCGGCATACAATCCATCAGGCGCCCCTTACGCGGGCGCCTTTTATATGGGGAGATAATTCACATGCAGATCAACAAGGTCACCTTTATCGGCAAGGGCGGCGTCGGGCTACTCTACGGCAGTATGATCGCCCAGGCACTCGGCAACGACGCCGTCGAATACGTTATGGATGACGCCCGTTTTGAGCGTCACGCGGGCGATGCGCTCACCGTCAATGGCAAGCCCTGCGCGCTCAAGTCCGTCCGCGCCAGCGAGGCAACGCCCGCCGATCTGGTCATTCTCACGGTCAAGACGACTGGACTCAACCAAGCACTCAAGACTATGGAGCGCGTCGTGGGACCCAATACGCTCATCGCCTCGCTGTGCAACGGCATTACGAGCGAGCAGAAGATTGCCGAGCGCTTTGGCTGGGAGCATACCGTTCTTGGCATTTGCCAGGGCATGGACGCCGTGTTCCTCAACGGAGAGCTCACCTTTACCAATGCGGGCGAAATCCGCTTTGGCGCGGCGGCCGGCACCGAGCTCGCAACCGTCACCGCCATCGACGAGCTCTACACGCGCTGCGGCATCGCCCATAACGTCGAGAGCGACGTTGCGCACCGCATGTGGGCCAAACTCATGCTCAACGACGGCATCAACCAGACGTGCATGGCCTACGGCGGGACCTACGGAAGCGCCACGGAGCCGGGCTCCGAGCAGCGTCGCTGCTTTGTTTCTGCCATGCGCGAAACGCTTGCGGTCGCCAACGCCGAGGGCATTGAGCTGACCGAGGCAGACCTGACGCAGATGGTGCACCTCATCGAGGGAATCGACCCCACCGGTATGCCCTCGATGGCGCAGGACCGCATCGCGCAACGAAAAACCGAAGTCGAGGAGTTCGCGGGCACCATTTGCCGCCTGGCCGTCAAACACGATATCCAAGTGCCGCAAAACGATTGGCTCTATCAGCGCATCCGCGATATCGAGAAAAGCTGGTAGCGCCCGGCTCACCACGTCAACAGGCTCAACAGCAAAGCCGCCACAAGGAGCACTCCCCTTACGGCGGCTTTCATCTTCATCTATAACCAGTAGTCGATGTCCCGACGGTTAGAGCTGCGACTCCGACGCCTGGTCCTCATCGTCGCGACAAAGGACTACACCCGCACTTCCCAGCAGTGCGGCCGCGACCAACGCACTGACCACGATAGAGGCAGCCCCACAAGACCCCTGCATGCCCGCAACGAGCGCGGCCGTAGGACCAAGGCAGCCAAGCACCAATGCGACGGCGGCAATGGCAATATCTCGAGCGTTCACAAGACCACTTCCTCCACGAGAAAGACCTTATTTCTCATGAACTAGTGTGCCCCGCGCCCATATGCGCGACGTACCGTCACGGTAAGGGCTCTGTTAGCTCAAGCGCATACATAGAACGGGCGTCCTTACGTTGCCCTAAAGCTCGGTAAAGACGCCCGTCCGCCAAATATCCGTGATGCAGAAAAATTACCAGCCAGTGTAGTAGTCGGTGGTTCCGGCGGCGCAGCCGGAGTCATAGACCTTGCACTCGCCCTTGGAACCGGTAAACGTGGAGCCCTGAGCCTTATCACCCGCGGCCACGACGTAGTAACCATCAGAATCGCGCCAAAAGCCCTCGGAATCCTGCGTCCATTCGCCCGTGCGGTGGTGATACAACACGTTGCTGCTGTAATAAGTCTCGCGGCGGCCGTTATAGTTATTGACGCCGCTCGAGCGCGTCAGGCCCGAGCCGTTCGCGTAATACGCAGCAGACGCGTAAGACGAGCCGGAGCCGGCGTTGTAATACGAAGCCTGAACGGCCTCAGCGGCCTCGGCTTCGGCTGCGGCAGCCTCGAGCGCCTCGCGCTTGGCATCCTCAAGCGTAGAGCGAAGCTCGTCGAGCTCGGTCGACTTGGCATCGACCTCCCCCATCGTCAACAGACTACCCGCACCGTCGATGCAGCCCTGCAACACAGCGCGCTCGTCATCGGTAGCATAGTCGCCATACATATTCATAATGATCTGAGCGCGCATCTCCAGGGAATCGCGCTTTGCCCCCATCGAGGCGT
>JAEZNV010000097.1 GCA_023441725.1 Actinomycetes bacterium
CGATGGCGTAGGCCAGCTCGACCTCGCAGCGGTCAGCCAGGCCAGCGGCCACCACGTTCTTGGCGACCCAGCGCGCGGCGTATGCGGCGGAGCGGTCGACCTTGGTGCAGTCCTTGCCGCTAAAGGCGCCGCCGCCGTGACGGCCGTAACCGCCGTAGGTGTCGACGATGATCTTGCGGCCGGTGAGGCCCGTGTCGCCCATGGGGCCGCCCACGACAAAGCGACCGGTGGGGTTCACATAGATGTCGGCGTTGTCCCACGGCATGTTCTCGGCAGCCATGACGGGGGCGATGACGTGCTCGATGAGGTCGTCCTTGATCGTGCCCATGTCCTCGATCTCGGCGGCGTGCTGCGTGGAGATGACGATGGTCGTGACTTCGACGGGCTTGCCGTCCTCGTAGCGCACCGTGACCTGGGTCTTGCCGTCGGGGCGCAGGTAGGGCAGGGTGCCGTCGTGGCGCACGGCGGCCAGGCGCTCGGCCAGACGGCTCGCCAGGTAGTGCGGCATGGGCATGAGGGTCTTGGTCTCGTTGGAGGCATAGCCAAACATCATGCCCTGGTCGCCGGCACCGATCAGGTCGATCGGGTCGGTGGTGGCGCCGGTCTGGGTCTCGAAGGACTCGTCGACGCCCTGGGCGATATCGGGCGACTGCTCGTGGATGAGGCTCATAACGCCGCAGGTATCGCAGTCAAAACCGAACTTTGCGCGGTTGTAGCCAATGCGGCGGATAACGCCACGGGCAATCTCCTGCACGTCGACGTAGGCCTGGGTGCGGATCTCGCCGGCGACGATGACGGTGCCGGTGGTCACGAGGGTCTCGCAGGCGCAGCGGACGTTCTCAACGTTGGCGGGCACGCCGTTGGGCGCAATGTAGCCCTGCTCCTGCAGCTCTATTTCTTTAGCGAGGATTGCGTCGAGGACGGCGTCACTGATCTGGTCAGCGATCTTATCGGGATGACCTTCGGTCACCGACTCCGACGTAAATACAAAGGACCCGTGTTGGGGTGGGATGGAACGAAGTTCTTCTGACATGATTGTCCTTTCAAAAACGTGTCCCGGCGACCGTTACCATTCCGCCGAGCTCTATATGCAAGCGCACATCATATCGCGTAAATCCAACATTCACACCCTTTCCGCACCTACTCATTGGGGACAGACTTAAATGACCAGCCAGGTGCTCATTGGGTAGTCATTTAAGTCTGTCCCCAATGAGTAGGTCGGTGCCCTTTGTGCGGAGGTCGCTTTGTTGCTTTATACTGATGCGGTTAGACATCCATCCTGCAATCGAGGAGATTTCCATGGCATCAGACGTTCGCGTCCGCTTTGCACCCTCACCCACGGGCAAGCTGCACATCGGCGGCGCCCGCACCGCTATCTATAACTGGGCTTTTGCCCGCGCAAACGGCGGCACGTTCATCCTGCGCATCGACGACACCGACCCCACCCGTTCCACCGACGAGAACACGCAGATCATCCTGCGCGCCATGCGTTGGCTGGGCCTGGATTGGGACGAGGGTCCCGAGGTGGGCGGCGACTTTGGCCCCTACGAACAGACCGAGCGTCTGGACCTGTACAAGCAGGCCGCCCAGAAGCTCTGGGACGAGGGCAAGGCCTATCCCTGCTTCTGCACCAAGGAGCAGCTCGACGCCGATCGCAAGGCCGCCCAGGAGCGCAAGGACCCCTTCCAGGGCTATCAGCGCCGCTGCCGCGATCTTGATCCCGAGGAGGCACGCCGCCGCATCGAGGCCGGCGAGTCCTACGTCCTGCGCATCAAGGTGCCCGAGGACCGCGGCGACGTCGTCATCCACGACGCCGTCCACGGCGAGGTGACCTTCGATGCCAAGGAGCTCGACGACTTCGTCATCTTCCGCTCCGACGGCACGCCCACGTATAACTTCGCGACCGTCGTCGACGACGCCATGATGAAGATCACCCACGTCATCCGCGGCGACGACCACCTGTCCAACACCCCGCGTCAGGTCATGGTCTACGAGGCCCTCGGCGCGCCCGTGCCTACGTTCGCCCACATCTCCATGATTCTGGGTGCCGACGGCAAAAAGCTCTCCAAGCGCCACGGCGCCACCTCGGTGGAGGAGTACCGCGACGCCGGTTACCTGTCCGACGCCTTCGTCAACTATCTGGCGCTGCTCGGCTGGTCGCTCGACGGTGAGACCACGATCATCCCGCGCGATGTCCTGGCCAGCAAGTTCTCGCTCGACCGCATCTCCAAGAACCCGGCGACCTTCGACCCCAAGAAGCTCGACTGGGTTAATGCTGAGTACATCAACGGCATGTCCGATGCTCAGTTTGCCGACGAGATTATGGTTCCCGAGCTGCACGAGGCGGGTCTCATCGAGGGTAATGTCGAGTACGGCGAGGATTGGATCGATGCGCTTGCCGCCATCGTCAAGCCTCGCACCAAGATGCCGGCCGATGCCGTGACCGTCGCCGCTCCCATCTTTGCTACGGCCGAGAAGCTCGAGTATGACGAGAAGTCTGTCAACAAGGGCCTGGCCAAGGAAGGCATGGGCGCCATTCTGGATGCCGCCAAGGCCGCGCTCGAGGGCGTGGACGAGTGGACGGCTGCCTATATCGACTCCGCGCTTGAGCCGCTGCCCGAGCAGATGGACCTCAAGAAGCGCGTGGTGTTCCAGGCCGTGCGCGTCGCCGTCTGCGGCAACATTGTGAGCCCCCCGCTGGGCGAGACCATGGCGCTCGTCGGCCGCGACGACTGCCTGGCGCGCATCGACCGCGCCCGCACGATGGCGCTGTAACAGTCGCGTAAACGCATGTATCTGAGCCCCGCTCACCACGAGTGGGGCTCTTGTTTCTGTAGACGTATGGGATAGGAGGTGCTGGGGCCATGGCCGAGCAACTTTCGCTGTTTGGTTCGCCAGAACCTAAGGTAGCTCCGAAGTCTGCGGCCCCTGCCGCCGCCCCGGCGCAGCCCGAGCCCGCGCCCGAATCCATCGCCGCCTATGCTAGCGTGGTCCTCGACATCCCGACCCGCGCGCTGTCCGAGCCGTTTGCCTACGGCATTCCGTCGTTACTCGCCAACGATGTCCAGATCGGCTCCACCGTTCTAGTTCATTTTGGCAACCGTGCGGCCGCGGGCTACATCGTCGATATCGTGCCCGAGCTGGCCGACCTGCAAGGCAACGACGCTCTCGATCCCGCGCGCATCAAGCCTATCGAGGCTATCCTCAGCAAGCCGCTCTTTACCGCCGAGGCTGCCCGTATCGCACGCTGGATGAGCCGCGAGTACGTCGCAACGCTTTCCGAGTGCCTGCGCCTTTTCTTGCCCCCGGGTGGAAGCCCGCGCGTGGTCAAGGGCGAGGACGGCGTGTGGACCGTTGAGCGCCCCGCCGTTAAACCCATCCAAAACCGCTGGGTCATGCTCACGCCCGAGGGTTTTGACTACACGCCGCCCAAGACCGCGGTCCGTCAGCGTCAGCTCATCGAGGCACTCCAATGTGGCCCGGTCACGACGCGCGACCTCAACCTGCTCTACAACAGTATGTCGGCGACCATTAAGGCGCTCGAAAAACGCGGCGTCGTGGTGGTGGAGGAGCGCCGCGCCTGGCGTGGCTGCAGCGAGCAGACCACGCTGTCCTCGGCGAGCGGCAAGGCCCCGGTGGCTCTCACCAACGGCCAGCGGCAGGCACTCGCGCAGATTGAGCGCGCACGCCTGGACGCTCACGGTGATGTGGTCCTTGTCGACGGCGTCACCGGTTCCGGCAAAACCGAGGTCTACCTTTCGGCGATTGAGCGCGTGCTGGCGGCCGGCCGCTCTGCTTGCGTGCTTGTGCCCGAGATCTCGCTGACGGCTCAGACCGTCGGCCGCTTCCGCTCGCGCTTTGGCGAGACGGTCGCTGTGTTCCATTCGCGCCTTTCGGCCGGTGAGCGCCTGGACCAGTGGGATATGGTCGCCAGCGGTGCTGCGCGCGTGGTCGTGGGCGCCCGCTCGGCGCTCTTTTGCCCGCTCAGCGATCTTGGTCTCATCATCATCGACGAGGAGCACGAGACCAGCTATAAGCAGGGTTCCAGCCCGCGCTACCATGCGCGCGAGGTGGCGGCCGAGATGGCGCGGCGCTATCGGTGCCCGCTCGTACTGGGCTCCGCCACGCCCTCGGCCGAGGCCCTCGACCGCTGCCGCCGCGGCACGTACGGCGGCGCTACCTGGACGCGCGTCGAGATGCCCGAGCGCCCGGGACACGCCGTGCTGCCTACGGTTCGCATTGCCGACTTGCGCCGCGAGTTCGCACGCGGCAGTCGCTCCATGTTCTCTAAACCGCTGATGGAAGGTCTGGAGCGCGTAGTCGAGCGCCGCGAAAAGGCTGTGTTGCTGCACAACCGTCGCGGCTTTGCACCCTTCCTGATGTGCCGCGAGTGCGGCTGCGTGCCCACCTGCAACCACTGCTCCACTGCGCTCACGTACCACGAGCGCACGCACACGCTGCAGTGCCACACCTGCGGATCGTCCTGGCGCGTGCAGCCGTATCCCGCGCCCACGAGTCGCTGTCCCAAGTGTGGCAGCCGCTACCTGGCAAAAATGGGCCTGGGTACGCAGCAGATCGAGGACGCACTGCACCAGATGCTGCCCGACGACGTCGCCATCATTCGCATGGACGCCGATTCCACGCGCGGCAAGGGCGCGCACAAAAAGCTGCTCGAGCAGTTCGATGCCGCCGATTGCGCGGTGCTGCTGGGCACCCAGATGATTGCCAAGGGCCTCGACTTTCCCGAGGTCACGCTCGTGGGCGTGGTCAATGCCGACTTTGCGCTCAAGCTGCCCGATTTTAGAGCAGGGGAGCGCGCCTACGATCTGCTGGAGCAGGTCGCCGGCCGCGCAGGTCGCGGGGACCGCCCCGGTGAGGTCATCATCCAGACCTACCTGCCCGAAGATCCGGTCATTCGCGCCGTCGCCGAGCACGACCGTTCGATCTTTACCGACTACGACCTGGACCAGCGCCGCGACGCCCTGTATCCGCCCTTCGTGCGCCTGGCCAACATCTTGGTATGGTCGAGGAACGCGGATGACGCGCGGGACTACATCGGTCGCATCGCGAAGTTCCTCAAGCGTCGCTGGCATGCCGCCGCGCCCGACTTTTTGCGGCAGGGGAGTGCCGTGCCCCAGGTGCTTGGTCCGGCTTCGTGTGTAATCGAGAGAGCCAAGGACCGTTACCGCTTCCATCTGCTTGTGAAGTCGCCGGTAGGGTACCATGTCTCTGATGCTATCGACGCCTGCCTCAAAGAGGTGGGCTCCGTGCGCGGCGTGAGCGTGAGCGTTGACGTCGACGCTTATGATTTGATGTAACAACCCGAAAGGATGGCCATGGAAGCCAACGGAATCGTACTGTCGCCCGACCCTCGTCTGCGCCAGGAGTGCGCCGTCATCGAGGAGATCACCCCGGCGATCGAGGCGCTTGCCGAGAAGATGAAGAAGATGATGTTCGAGAACGGCGGTTGCGGCCTGGCTGCCCCGCAGATCGGTGAGCTCATTCAGCTCGTCACCATCGACTGCGATTACAGCGACAAGAATGACTATGACCCGTACGTGCTCATCAACCCTGTCATTGTCGAGCAGAGCGACCATCTGGTGCCGTTTAGCGAGGGCTGCCTTTCCATCCCCGGCATTAGCTGCGAGATCGAGCGTCCCGATCACGTTGTCGTCGAGGCGTATGACCTGGATGCCAACCTGATTCGCTATGAGGCCACAGGCGACCTGTTCTGCGTGTGCCTGCAGCACGAGATCGATCACCTGCACGGCAATACCATGTTCGAGCGACTCAAGCCGATGCAGAGGCTCAAGGCCGTCAAGGAGTACCAGGACGCCCTGGCCCGCGGCGCTCGACCGGGCGAGACGGAGTAGATCCCACCGTCCCCTTCCGCCGCAGGGCTTAGGTTATTGCTCCATGCTCAAACAGTCCTGCTCGCACGAAGAGCACATTAAGTGCTCTTCGGCTCGTGCGGAACTGCGCGTGGAGCAATAACCTAAGCCCTGCGGCGGAAGGGGACTGCGTTTTCGTGCTCCTTTTCGCCCGGGTGCCGTCGGGCCAGGGAGGGGCGTCTTCGCTGATAGGTGCTTTACTGAAAGAGCTGCTTTTATTGCGGCTCTTTCTTTGGTTTTGGGTATATTTGTTCTTGTTGAATTGTTATTGCGGATGGGCTGGGTACTTGGCTTTCCGCTGTTATTTTTAGCCGTCTCGGCTTTGGTTGAGGGGAGACGTTCTTTATGCGTATTGTGTTTATGGGTACGCCTGATTTTGCTGTGCCTTCGCTGACTTCACTTGTTGAGGCTGGGAACGAGATTGCGCTTGTTGTTACTCGTCCCGATGCTGTTCGTGGGCGTGGTAAGAAGCTTGAGCCGTCTCCTGTTAAGGCCAAGGCGCTTGAGCTGGGGTTGCCGGTCGTTGAGGCCAATCGTATGACGCCGGAGGTTGTTGAGGCGCTCCAAGCTGCGCAGGCTGATATTTTCTGTGTGGCTGCCTATGGCTGCATTTTGCCTGATGAGGTGCTGCATGTGGCGCCGCTTGGTATTGTGAATGTTCATGCTTCGCTGCTGCCTCGTTGGCGTGGCGCTGCTCCCATTCAGCGTGCCATTCTTGCTGGTGACGAGGTTGCCGGTGTTTCCATTATGCGCATTGGGCATGGCGTGGATACGGGCGCTTATTGCGCGCAGGCCTCGACGTCGGTTTCCGGTAAGCATGCCGAGGCACTGACCATGGAGCTTGCTGACCTGGGCGGTAAGTTGCTTGCCGATACGCTTCCTTCGCTTTCCGATGGTACCGCTGTGTGGACTGAACAGGATGAGTCGCTTGTTACCCATGCCGCCAAGATTTTTAAGCAGGAGATGCGTCTGGATCCTCAGATGGCGGCACTCGATTGCGTGCGACATGTGCTGGCTTCGTCCGACACCGCACCCGCCCGTTGCGTGATTGCCGGCAAGACGGTTCGCGTGCTCGATGCCGCGCCGGCTGATGTGTCGCTTGGCGAGGGCACTGTTGCCGTCAAGGGCAAGCGTGTTTACCTGGGCCTTTCCGATGGCGCGGTTGAACTGCTCGAGGTTAAGCCCGATGGTAAGCGTGCCATGGCTGCTTCTGCCTGGGCTGCCGGCCTGCAGGGTGTCGACCTTACGTGGGGTGTACTGTCATGAGCAAGTTGTCTCCCGCTCGCAAGCTTGCGCTCGATGTGTTGATGGAGGCCGATCGCCGCGGTATGTACGCACGCGACATGTTGTCTACCCGTGCGTCCGCCAAGGCCATTGACCAGCGCGATTCCGCTTTTGCCGCGCGTTTGGCGCTCGGTGTTGCCGCCACGCAGGGTATTTTGGATGAGTTGCTCGATCAGTTTTTGGATAAGCCCAAAAAGGTTGCGCCGCGCGTGCGCATGGCGCTTCGCATCTCGGCCTTCGAGATGCTCTACCTGCATACGTCGGCCCGCGTTGCCGTAAGTCAGGGTGTTGAGCTGGTGCGCAGCGGTGCTAAGTCTGCCGCGGGTCTGGCTAACGCGGTGCTGCACAAGGTTGCGGACAACGTTGAGGACTTTGCCACGGCATCGGACGTGGATGAGTCCGAGCGCCGCCTGGTTCGCCTGTCTCGTTTGATGGGTCTTCCTCGCTGGCTGTGCGCACGTATTATGGCCTCGTTCGATACGCCCGAGGGCGCGCTCAACTTTGCCGGCAATCTGGCCCCTGCGCCGCTGGCTCTGCATGAGAATGCGTTTGCGACCAAGGCGGACCCGTATATCTCCCAGCTTGTGGCACCCGTGTTCCCGGGCTGCCATGCTCCGGTCGATGCTCAGGTTACGGTTGCGTCCGGCGTGTTTGAACTCGCCGCTGCCGTTGCCTCGGACCTCAACGCTCAGCTTATCGCTACTGCGGCGACACGTCCCGGGCGTTGCCTGGAGATTGGTGCCGGCCGCGGCACCAAGACCTATGTGATGATGTGCCAGGCCAAGCGTGCCGGGTATGAGCGTCAGCATACCGCGCTCGATCTGCACGATCGCAAGTGCGATCAGAATCTCGCGCGCCTGCATAAGGCGGGTATAACGGGTGTTCGTACGGTGTCGGGCGATGCCTGCGAGCTCAATGAGGTGCTCACGTCCTTTGACGCGATGCTTGGCGAGCCCGCCCTGTTCGACACGGTGTTTATCGATGCCCCGTGCTCGGGCACTGGCACTATGCGCCGTCATCCCGAGATTCCGTGGCGTCTGACCGAGAAGGACGTTACGACTGAGCTGCCCAAGCTGCAGCTGACGATGCTCAAGGAAGCAGCCGCGTGCGTGGCTGCCGGCGGTGAGCTTATCTATGCCACCTGCTCTGTTTTTGATGAAGAGAACACGCAGGTCGTGGATGCTTTCCTGGCCTCTCCCGAGGGCGCCGGCTTTACCGTGGCACCGCTCTCCGAATCTCAGATTCTGCAGCTTCCCGATTTCGCGCAGGCCAAGAAGCTTGTCGCCGTGCGCCAGAACGATCGAGGCTTCTTCCAGAGCGTCCCCATAAACGCCGACTCCTACGACGGCCACTTCTGCGCCCGCCTGGTCCGCAACTAATACGGTACCCGAGGGTTGATTCGCTTGCCATGAAATGGGCCTATCTACTACGTTTGGCCGGTTACCCTCAACCATGCCGTTTTTCACGAAATCAAAACCGCAGGTAGAAGGCTTATCGATTTTGCAAAAACGCAGGTGTGCTCGGACTATAGGGGCCAAACGTAGTAGATAGGCCGTTTTCGTGGCGCAACCCCAGACCAGTTGCTTGGGCGTGGGACATTCCTGGAAAAAATTCGGCCCCGCGATCAGCGTTGATCGCGGGGCCACGTTGTTCTTAGTGGTTGTGCGGGCAGTTGGCGCAGCAGCCGCTGGTGGCGGTGGTGCTGGAACCACCGCTGCGCTGGTCGGTGTTGTAGAATCCGCTGCCCTCAAACTTGATGCCGCTGGCCGAG
>JAEZNV010000100.1 GCA_023441725.1 Actinomycetes bacterium
CGCAGGTGCAGGTTCGGTAGCGGCGATCGGCTCGTCTTCCAAATCGGAAAGAACGACCGTACCCAGCACGGGGCCGGGGGCGGACACGTCCAGGTCCTCACCATCATCGAGCACCGTCGTGCCGTGGTCATCGCCGCTATCGAGCACCGTGGTGCCGTGGTCATCACCATCGCCATCGTCGAGCACGGTGGTGCCGGCATCCATGAGCATCGCGCTCACGCTCACCTGCTTCAGATGGCGCGAGAAACCCAAGATGTCGAAGGGGCCGGACTTCTTAAAGAAAGAGCTCAGCGACGTCAGCGCGTTCTGGGCAATATCGTCGGCGGGCTTGACCGCGGCGGCGACCGACTCAAAGAAGACGCGGACACCATCCAGGTTGGGCGTGATGCCGGTCATGGGCAAAAACACAAAGCGGCATCCGGTGCCGGCGGCGTCCATAACCACCTCGTCGGCGGCAAAGCGCAGGTTCATAAGCGGCATCTGACCTGCAACCAGAGCATCAAGCGCGCTGGAGATGCTCTCGAGCAGCTCACAGGTCTCGGCGCCGTCAAAGGGGCGCGCCAGACGCTGCTCCAAGGTCTCGCCGGCAATGCGATAGCGCATCTCGAGCACGCCATCGGGGTAGCGCATAAGCGCGCCGGGCAGCAGGCAGGGCACGACGCCGCCGGTTACAGCTTCATAGAGACGCTTGTCGAGCTGACGCTGGTCGGCGACCACGTAGCCGAGTGCCATAGAACCGTCACGCTGCTGAATAACTCGTTTTTCCATTTGGCTAACCAATCGTCAGAACATGCGCGTCGCGCGCGCAAAACCAATAGGTAATTCGGCCGGCGAGCACAATGCGGTCGCCGATTTCGAGCGGAAAGGCCCGGGGGCCCTTCTCTCCCCCGCTGTCGAAAACGCAGGAAAGGGCATCGTCCTCACCGCGCAGGACGCGCGTGCCGTGAGTGCTTCCGCCATCCTCCAAAAACCAGGTGCCATCGAGCATGAACACGCGACAGTGCAGACGCGAGACCACCGGGTCGGCCTCGATCGCGTCGCAGCTGCTAAAGCGCCCGATCGAAAAGGGCCGGTCGGCATCCACGCACCACACGCCCGAGATACACGGTCCGTCTCCGGCCGTGGTGCGCACCAGGCAAGCGCCTTTGGACACGCGCTCGCCGCACGTCGCCGGCGAGTCATCGGACTCCGCAGGCGTACGAGAACAAAGCGTGCGGGCGAAGCGATCGTCCAGGCAGCCAAAGGCCATGGTGCGAAAGCAGGCAGCAAAGAGCTCGGCAAGCGGGGCACAACCGCAAGCGGCCTGTTGCTCGCCCCAGCGCACCACCTCGCGCGACTCGCAGGCCATGCGCAGCGGATCGACCTCGCGACCGGCGCGACGCTCGCTTTCCAGTCCGCGAAGCAGCTCGGGCCACGAGGTGTGGAGCGCGTAGTCAAACAGCTCCGCATCGTCCAGCTTGGTCGTCTCGTGCAGCATCTCGATCAACGAAGTCGCGGCCTTGGAGAACACCGAGCTGTCGTCGGCATAACCCTGCTGCATATCGGCTGCATAGCGGCTCGAATGCATCAGGCGGGACAGCGCCGCGGCCGTACGCTTACGAACGACCGGGTTGCTGTGGTTGATATACCTGCCACGGGTGCCCACGAGCGCGTAGATGTGCTTGTGGTTGCAGCCGCCGCACGTCAGGTTTCTGATGGTCTCGGCAAAACGGTAGAACGCACTGTCCCAGCCATGCTCGTGAACGCAATCGCAAACCTGAGAGGAGCTCGCCATAAGGCCCCCTTTCCTAACTCCCCGGCACCCCAAACTTTAGGGGTCGCCGCATTCCCGCGCTGTTGCGCAACACCTCGGGAACAGTCCAGTAACTCAACATCGCCGCCGGTGCGGGCGGCATTACAGCAGCGTGACGGGCGTCACCACATCCATCACGTGCCGATCGCCAATAAAGTCGCCCTTAAGCTGCACGTGGCGGCGAGCCAGGTCGTCAAACATGCGGGCCATCTGAGCCGCCTTTGGACGAGCATCGGGGTCGCTGGCCAGGCACGCCGCGATGGCGGCGCGCACGTCCGCCGGCAGGCCCTCGTCCACCGCAATGGCTTCGGCGCCCGTGTCTCGGCAAGCCCCGAGGAAATCCCGCCACGCGCTGCCGGAGCCACCGACATCGGGTGCACCCGGCAGGTACGGCAGGCTGCCGCAGAGCGCCTCGTGGGCAAGGACGCCCAGCGAGAACACATCGGACGCGGGCAGGGCGTAGCGTGCCCCATCGGCCTCCCCCAGCAGCAGCTCGGGCGCCAGATAGCCCGGCGTTCCATGCGGGCGGGCGCGATACGCCCCCTCCTCGGCCAAAAACGAAAAGTCCAAATCGATGAGGGCGGCCCGGGGGATATCCCCCAAAAGGTCGGGCGCCAGATCAAAGGGGTCGCTCTCGAACACGATGTTGGAGGGCTTAAGGTCCTGATGGACAAACGTCCCACCAAAGGCGGCCTGTGCCTGGGCAAGTGCCTTAAAGCACGAGGACACGAGCAAAAGCGACTGCGCAAACGAGAGGGTGCGCACGCCCGTGGCGCAGGTGCGCACCACGTCGGCAAACGACACGCCCGGAACCATGACGGTCACCACGGCCAACACCACGTCATCCCCGGGCAGGGCGACGAGCTCGTGGAAGAGCACGCGCGCCAAGCCATACGAGGAGGGCGTGAGGGTACCGCCGGCATCGGCCTGCGTGTCCGAGACACGACAGAAGAAGTCGCCCTGGCGACGCAGGTGATCGATGTCGCCGCGGATGAGCTTGAGCGAGCACGAGGTGCCACGCAGCCCGTCAGCCGTGCAGGAGCCGACAAAGACCTGCGTGCCGCCCGCCGCGCTCGAGACGAGCTTGAGCCCGTCGACGCCGGCGAGCTTGGCAACCATGTCGACCTTGGCGTCGATCGGGGCCGCCGCGACGTTCTTCTTATCGGTCGTCTGATCCATCTTGGTAAGCACCTGCCTTTCTTTGCTACCAATACCATGAGGGCAAAAATCAAAAAGTTGTTGCGCAACATTGCCTCTCATCGCAAATTTTTTTGTTTTGCCTGCTGAGCGAGGGTAAAGACGAAAAAGAAAAGCGGCCGGGGATGCTGTCCTCGGCCGCTATGGGTCACGAATCGGTCGTATTGAGCGCCGGTTTTCTAGTGAGCCGACGGAACAGTCTGCTCGCGCAGCACAAAGGTGAGCACGGCGGCGGCAATGGCAAACAGCGCCGTAAAGATGGGGGTGGTCGCCGCAGAGCCAATAGCACTCATCATGTTGGCGTACAGCAGCTCAAAGGCCAGCACCGAGAGCACCATGAGACCACAGCCAGCGGGAAGCACGACCTTGAGGCCCTGGGTGAGGTAGAGCACGATGCCGGCGATCGTGGCGAGCATGCCGAGGGCCCAAAAGGCGGTAACGGCCATCGAGATAAAGGAGACGCCGCCGGAGGAAACCTTGCCGTAGTTGGGATTCGTGATGCTCACAGCATGACCGTGGCCCGAGTCGGAATAGTCATCGTAGTAGGAGCTGCTCAGCGAGCTGGCGAGGTCGGACGCCGAGTCGTACATGCTCTGGTAGGTAACGGCGACCTCGCCGGCCTTGCCCAGGCTCCAGACGTTGTAGCTCTCGTCAAAGCCCAGGCTCGACGAATAGTCGGTGTTCTGGCCGGCAAGTTGGCTTAGGAAATTGGCGCCCTGGCTCGCGTAGCTCGATGCCTGCACCACCGTGGGCGAGATGCTAAACCACGGCATAAAGGAGAGAACGATCGCGACCACCGCAAGAGCGCAAGGGATGATGCGGGCGATGGACAGGGCCGGATGCACGGCAGAGGCGGGGGCAGCCGCATGCATGGCAGGCGCCGCGGCAAAGGCGGGGCCGGACTGGGGCTGAGCGGCAGGTACGGGCTGAGCCGGGGCGGCCGCGTGCGCAGGGGCAGCGGTCGTCGCCTGGATCTGTTGGCCGCAAACAGGGCAGAAACGAGCGCCGTCGTCGATCTTGGCGCCACAACCGGGACAGAACATATCGGGTACCTCCTTGGGGTCAAACAACAAGTCG
>JAEZNV010000118.1 GCA_023441725.1 Actinomycetes bacterium
CCGTGCCAAAACCGCAATGCCATCGGCGTGGCTGCGGCCTTCAGCTCGGCCCAGCTCGCGCTCGCCGGCATCAAGAGCCTGGTACCGTTTGACCAGATGGCGCATGTGATGCTCTCGGTGGGCCACGCCCATCAGGCAACCCTGCGCGAGACGGCCAAAGGCGGCATCGCTCAGGCCCCAGCCGCGCTTTCTGCCTGCGCCAAATGCGGCATATGCGGATAGGCAGGCTTCTCCAAACTGATACTGTTTCCGCACCACAAACAACAGGCTAATCGCTATAATGCAAGCCCAGTTAAAACACGATGAGCCGCAAGGCGAAACTCGAAGGAAATATACACGATGTCGCAAATCGACCGCAGCAACATGATTCCCGATCCGCAACAGCCCAGTAGGCATACTGGCGGCATCCAATCGCCGCGCCCCATCGCGCCGGCTCACAGCCAACAACACGGCCCGGCCAATGCCTCTCAGCGCCCGAATCAGCGTCAATACCAGCAGCATCAACAACATCAGCAGCGTCCCGCACATGGTGCCGCCCCCACGCAGGGCCCTTCGCACGCTCGCGCGGCAAACAATCGCGGGCCCGCGGACAAGCGCACCAACAAAAGCAGCAAGTCGGGCGGAAAGACGTCCTTCTTTGTCGTCCTCGGCCTCGTCGCGATCGTCTACATCGTAGGCGTCGTGGCGTTCTCGCAGGTCGCATACCCCAACACCACCATCGCCGGCGTCGACATCTCGCTCTCTAACGCATCTTCGGCAGCCACCAAGGTCAACTCGGCATGGAAGCACTACAAGCTCACCGTTTCGGATGACAGCTTTAGCTGGACCTACCAGCCCGAGTCCGACGAGCCCATCGTCGATGGCGAGGAAGCCGCCCACGAGATTATCAGCAAAAACGAGCCGCTGCTGTGGCCATCGCGCCTCATCGCGTCGCTCGGTGGCAAAACCGTTAGCGCCACCAAAAACGGCTCGGTCGACTTGGACCAGGACGTCGACCTGTCCATGCTCTCCGATGCCTTTGACCAAAAGCAGTTTGAGGAAGGCCTGGGCAGCGCCATCGACGAGTTCAACGAGGGCCGCTCGGGCACCTTCGAGGCCGCCAGCTCCTATGACGAGAAGGCCGGCAAGTTTACCGTTGAGAAAGCCCGTTCCAACGAGAAGATCAACCGCGAGCATGTCATCAAATATGCCGAGATCGAGCTCGCGTCGCTCGCCGAGAACGTCGATATCACCAAGATCGGCAACGACGCCTACGAACCGCTCAACGGCACCCTCACCAACGACCAGATTCAGGCTGCATGCGATGCCGCCAACAACTTCCTGGGCGTCAACGTGACCCTTAAGCTCAACGGCAACGATGCCGGCAAGGTCGACGGCAGCTCGGTGCTGCAGTGGATCAGCTTTGCCGATCCGGCCAACCCCACGCTCGATACGTCGCAGATCAGCAGCTGGGCCGCCGAGCTCGCCAACGGCTTTAACACCGTGGGCACCACCCGCTGGTGGACACGCGCCGACGGTAAGGAATGCGCTGTAGAGGGCGGCGACTTTGGCTGGTCCATCGACAGCGACACGCTCGCCAAGCAGGTAGAGGACGCTATCAATAACAAACAGACCGGCGATATCGAGATTTCGTACTCCAAGAAGGCCGACACGTTTACCGCCAAGGGCGAGCCCGATTGGAAGGCCTATATCGACGTCGACCTGTCCGAGCAGCACGCGCGCTACTACGACGAAAACGGCAATATCGTGTGGGAGGCCAACTTTATTTCCGGCAAACCGGGCGAAGACGCCACCCCCGAGGGCGTGTGGCAGATCAACAGCAACGACGGCGCAAGCAAGCTCATCGGTGCCAAAGACCCCGAGACCGGTAAGCCCAAATACGAGAGCCCGGTCAGCTACTGGATGCCGTTCGAGGGCAATATGGTCGGTTTCCACGACGCCACCTGGCAAAACGATTCGAGTTTCGATAGTGCCGAATCGTACAAATGGTGCGGAAGCCACGGCTGCATCAACCTGCGCCTGGCCGATGCAAAGGCGCTCCACGACTGCATCAGCGTCGGCCTGTGCGTGGTCGTGCACTCGTAGGGAAACGCGCCATCGCACAACGGGGGACTGACGCCCCAATCTAACAGTTCCGAAAGATACCGCCATATGCGCCCGCCTCTCGCGACGGGCGCATATACTTATCGAGGAACTTTCTATAAAGGAGACGCCATGTCGAATGTCCCCACCACTACCCCGGGACCGAATGATACCGAGAGAGCGCCCGAGGGTGCCACTGAAACGCTTCCCCTCATTACAAACGTGCACGCCACACAGCAAAACGGCAGCACAAGCGATACAACCGAGATTTCTGACGAAGAGGCCTATGCCAAGCTCAAGGCGAAGCGTGCCGAGCGTCGGCGCAAAAAGCTCATCCGACGCGGCATTGCGGCCGGCGTCGTGGCCGCCATTGTGCTCATCGCCGTTGTCGTGACCTTGATCATAAACGCACGGCCCGCAGGTACCGACGGGCCGGTGACCGACATGGTCACCGAGGGCACGTTTACGACCACCGTCGAGGCTAAGGGCCAGCTCAAGCCCATCTCGGCTTCGGTGGTCTCCCCTTCTGTCGACGGCACGGTGGCATCGATCAACGTGCAGGCCGGCCAGTCCGTCAACGAGGGCGACGTGCTCATGACCATTAAAAACGACGAGCTCGATCGCAACGTAGCCGAGGCGCAACGCGCGGTGACAGCCGCACAGGAAGACCTCGCCAACGCGCAGAAAGCGGTAGCTGCCGCCCAAGCCGCTCCGGCGACTGACACAGATGCGGCAGGCGCGAGTGGCGCCAGCGGCACCGCCGACACGAGTGCCGTCTCGAGCGCCCAACGCAACCTGGCCTCGGTTCAGGCGAACCTGGACCAAGCCAACGCCAAAGCTGCCGAGCGAACCGTGACCGCGCCCAGCTCGGGCAGCATCGTCGAGCTCAACGCCAAGGTCGGCGCCACGGTGACGGGCGGCATGATTATGGGCGAAGGCGATACGAGCGGCGGCAAGCAGTGCATGCAGATCGCCGACCTCTCCAAGATGAAGGTCACCGTGCAGGTGGGTGAAAAGGATATCGCCAAGATCGCCGTGGGCCAGAGCGCCAACGTTACCTATCCGGCCTTTCCCGATATCGTGAGCCAGGGAACGGTCACGTCAATCGCTTCGGTGGCAAACTCCGACGCCGCCAACGGTGGCGGCGGCAGCGTGACCTTTAACGTCGATATCCTCATCGAAGCGCCCGACGCGCGCCTCAAGCCGGGCATGACCGCCGAGGTCTCGGTGGTGACTGAACAGCTCAACGACGTTGTGATGGTGCCGACCATGGCGCTCATGACCGAGGATGGCGAGCATTATTACGTCAACGTGGCAACCGACGGCGAAGGCAAACAGACCCGACGCGTAAAGGTGACCGTCGTGACGCAAAACGATAACGATGCCGTGGTCGGAAAGACGCAGGTCAAGCGCGACGACCAGGGCAACGAGATCAACCCTAACGTGCCGGTCACCAAACTGCGCGACGGCGACACACTTATCATGGACACCGGCGCAGACATGACGGCCGACGGCGGCGACACCGGTAGCATGTCTGCCGACAAGGGCATGTAATGCGTCCCGTCATCGACATCCGCAACGTGCATCGCATTTTTGAGAGCGAGGCCGGCTGCGCCCATATCCTGCATAACGTGAGCCTGGCCGTGAATCCCGGCGAGTTCGTGGCTATTACCGGCCCTTCGGGTTCGGGCAAGTCAACGCTCATGAACATCCTGGGCTGCCTGGACAAGCCAACGGCAGGCGATTATTACCTGCAGGGCCTCAACGTGGCGGAGCTCGACGATGACGAGCTCACCGAAGTCCGCGCCCTGAGCATCGGCTTTGTCTTTCAGAGCTTTAACCTGCTGCCGCGCCTATCGGTCATCGAAAACGTCATGCTGCCGCTTTCGTACACCAACGTGCCGCGGGCTCAGCGTGAGATGCGCGCCGTCCATGCGCTGCAAGCCGTCACGCTGCAGGTCGACCACTGGGACCACCGCATCTCCGAGCTCTCGGGTGGACAGATGCAGAGAGTTGCCATCGCGCGCGCCCTCGTCAACGACCCGCCCATCATCCTGGCGGACGAGCCGACGGGAAACCTGGACTCCGCCACCGGAGCGCTCGTGATGGAAACCTTCCACAAACTCCAGGAACGCGGCAAGACCATCGTGCTCATCACACATGATCCCGGTATCGCCGCCGAGGCCGACCGTGCCGTAACCATTCGCGACGGCTGGATCCACGACGGCGCGTACATCGCGAACGCGCCGCAGACCCTGCGCGGCGCCATTGATAACCTGCCCACGATTTCCGCACACGCCAATCCGACGAAAGGAGTGAAGGCATGAGCGCGCGCGACCTTATCCAAGAAGCCCTTCACTCCCTCGAGGCCAACAAGGGACGCAGCCTACTCACCATCCTGGGCATCGTCATTGGCATCGCCTCCGTCATTGCCATGACCTCGCCTATCGGCGGTATCCAAAACAGCCTGGTCAACAGCCTGGGCCTCAACGCAGCGCGTATGGTGCAGATCTATTCGTCGCAAGAGCTCACCGAATCGGACGTTGAGAAGCTTCGCAAAATGGTGCCGCAGATCGAGCAGATTGGCATCGTGGACAGCGCCTATACCGAGTACAAGTCCGGTGACAAAAGCTATACCGTCATGGCGCAGGGCGTCGACAGCGACATGCTCGACGCGGTGGGCGCCAGCAAGCTCGTCGCGGGACGCACCTACACCCAGGCCGAGTCCCAATCCGGCGCACGCGTGGCGCTTATCAGCCGCGGCGGCGCGGATCAGCTGTACGGCAACGAACAGGACGCGGTGGGCAAGACCATTAAGATCTCCAACGGCGAGGTGCAGATTGTCGGCGTGATTGATGGCGGTAGCGACTCAATGGGCTCGCTCACGCTATACATGCCGCGCGAGACCATTTCCGGCCTCTTTGGCGACGAGAACCCCTCTTTTCCCAGCGTAACGGCGCTCGCCACCGAGGGTACAGACGTGGATGAGCTGTGCAAGACGATTGAATCCAAGGTGCGCGCAATGAAGGGCATCGCGGAGGATGATGAGTACGACAGTGTATCGGCAACCTCCATGAAAAGCGCCATCGACGCCCTCAATTCCTTTATGGGCGCGTTTTCGCTCATCATGGGCGCTGTCGCCAGCATTTCTCTGCTCGTGGGCGGTATCGGCATCATGAATATGATGCTGACCAATGTGACCGAGCGCATCCGCGAGATCGGTATTCGTCGAGCCTTGGGTGCCAGCCGTCGCGATATCACCGCACAGTTTTTGGCCGAGTCCTCGGCGCTGTGCGTCACCGGTGGCCTGCTGGGTGTTTTGATAGGCTACCTGCTTGCCTGGGGACTAGCGATGTTCGCCGCGAATTCCGGCGTGCTTAGCGAGCTCGGTGCCAGCGGTACCATTACGCCGAGTTTTTCGATCGCCACGGTGCTGCTGGCCTTTGCGGTCTCCGTCGGCATCGGCGTCATCTTCGGCTTCTACCCCGCCCGCCGGGCAGCAAAACTCGACCCCGTGGAGTGCCTGCGCTACCAGTAATGCACTCCCCCTGAGTTGCGGTGAAATAGGGACTATTTAGGCCGCTAGAAGGCCTATTCAGTCCCTATTTCACCGCAACTCAGGGGGGGATAAGGCGCTAGTGCTATTCGAAACGAGACTCCAGACTCGATAGTCCGTTCAACGTCAGATTGTTAGCGACCGCCGAGACGCGCTCGATGGGAACCGAGCCGTCGGACAAAGCCCACGCGCGATAGATACCGATAATACCAGACAGCAAAAACGCCAGGTAGTAATCGAACATCTCGTCCTTTAGGCCCTCGGGCAGCAGATTGCGCTCGGCGATCTCGTGCTCGAGCGGCACGCGCAAACGCGTCATAAAATCGTCGAGCGGGATGTTTTCAATCAGTTGGCGATTGAGCACAAGGTTATTGCAAAGTGCCTCGTTGATGGTCTTAAAAAACGTTGCCGCCGCTCCGAGGGCGCGCTCATTCGTGTCGCCGTCCATGGAAGCAAGCGTTTTCTCGACCGAGTCGGCAATCATCTCCACCACATCAACGGCGATGGCATCGAGCAGGCCGTCAACCGTACCGAAGTGTACGTAAAAGGTCTTGCGGTCGACATTTGCCTCACGCGCGATGGCACTCACCGTAATGTCGGCAAGCGGCTTATCCATCAACAGGCGCTCAAACGCAGACAGGATGGCATTGCGGCTGCGAACGATGCGGCGGTCGAGGCGCGGTTTGCTGGTGGCCATGGATGAGTCCCTTCAGAATGCAGGCATTCATCAACAGATGAGAGTTAATCTACGTAAGCGGATTATCCCCCATCCGGCACAAAAATGCCCGGCAACATGAAGAACGCACGACCAACTATTACGCCTTAGGGTGTTTCTTTTTGTTCAAAGCAGCCGGGGACACACGGATGCCGTCGCCCGTCTGGCGCACATAGGCCTTATGCGCCGGTTTGGCGGCTCCAGAAGCCTTCTGAGCATGCTGATTGGGATCCACGGTAACCGCATGCACAGGATGGGGCTTTGCAGGCTTAGAGGACGTCTGAGGCGTTCGCCCGAGCTTACGCATCACGCGATCCCAGCGCGCATGGATACTCTCGTTGTGAGCGCTCTTAAGGCCCAGCAGGGGCGCGGCCAAAATAGTCGGCGCGATAAACGTAATGAGGCGCCACAGCAGATAACCAGCGGTCGATGCCGATCCAAAGAAATGACCCAGGAACAGCGCGAAGCCACCCTCGGCGCCGCCGGTGCCACCGGGCAGGGGAACAGCAGAGCTCAGGAGCTGAACAAAGGCACTCGCGGCCATGACCGAGAAAAAGTCGACTTCGTGGTGGCCAAAGGCAAGCATCAGGAAATACGGCACGAGGTAGAAAAACGCGAGCTGCAACATGGTGATGACCACCGTGAGCAGCATGGACGAAAAGTGGCCGGCCGAAAGCTTGAACTTCTCGGAGAACGAGTAGATTTCGCCGTCGACAAACGTACGCCAGCCCTCGATCTTGGTGGCCGAGACGCCCATTCGCTCGAGCCAATTGATGATGCAGTGTGCGACACGCGTGACGGTCTTGGGCATGAGCGCGACGGCAAAGATGCCAAGCAGAATGCAGCAGTGACCGCCAAAGCTAAAGACGCACAGGAGCGTCATGTCGCCATAGCGCTCGGCGAAAAACGGCATGCGAGCAAGCAGCAGAATGGCGCCCCAGGCAACGAGGCCAAACTGATACACGATAAAGCGCGTGAACTGCGTGGCGCCGGCCTCGCCGACGTTTTGGCCTGCCTTGGTCAGGCGGTAGATCTGGGCAGGCGTGGAGCCCATCATCATGGGCGTCAGGTTGCCAAAGAAGATACCGCTCGCCTCGACCGAGATCAGGTCGCGAATGCCGACGGGCGAATTGGGATCGAGCCAGACGGCGATCGCATAGGCAACGATGCCAAAGAACA
>JAEZNV010000131.1 GCA_023441725.1 Actinomycetes bacterium
AAGTTCGCACAGGTATGGGGCTGACGAGTCGGCCCTCGTCGTCCTCGCATGCTTGATTCTGACGCTCGACATCGTAGGAGCAGATGGTCACGAGGTCTTGCATACCGGTGGAAACAATAGGTGCATCGACGCCCGGGGTCAAGCCCTGCAACAAAACATCAGCAGCAGAAAGCAAAATCTCCGGACGCATGGAGCCCTCGTTGTCGGCATGGGTGTCGAGCATGAGCACCAGATGGTCCTCACGCTCCCCCGCCGCGAGCTCATAGCCAACGAGCGTATGGTCCAGATCAAGACGCTTGCTCTTTTTGCCGCGCGCATAGTCAATGCCATGACCCGCGCGCAGCGTGTCGATCGCAGCACGCACCTCGTCGGCGCTCACGGGGGCCTCGGGGTCCAGGTGCAAGTCGATGCGGTACGACAGACGCGTAAGTTGAGCCGTCAGCGCCGGCGTGCGCACGTCGATGTAGGCGGCCTCGATGGGTGCCAAATCTGCCGGGGACGCCGCGGCCAGGCGCTCAAAGGCCTCGTCAAGCGCGACGAACTCGGTCATAAACAGGTCGTACCACTCGCAGGTCGACGACGTGCCCACGGGCAACGCCGACGAAAATCCCACGCGCATATGCGGCGAGAAGCCCTGCGTCACGGCATAGGGCAGGCCCGCACGGCGCACGATGCGCTCAATGGTATGGATTAGTTCCAGATGGCCCAGGTACTTAAGGCGATCACGCTTGCCGTAGCGAACGCGCAGCCTAAAGAGCGTGGGATTGTCGGTCAAGCGCTCACTCATGCGCGATCACCCATCAATACGTTCTTGGCGTGGAGCGTGGGACAGATTCCGCAGCCGGTGCACGACGTGCGGGTGCAGTCGGGGGTCGTGACGCCCTCGAGCGAACGGCGGTACTCGCGCTCGAGGAAGCCGCGCGTGCAGCCGGGGCTCACGTGCTCCCAGGGCAGGCGCCAGCCCAGCTCGTAGGGCAGGTGCACCAGCTCGTTGAGGTCGATGCCGTTTTTGGCAGCAGCCTCCTTCCAGTTGTCGAGCGAGAAGTGCTCCACCCAGGCGTCGAAGCGCGAGCCCGCACGCCAGGCATCGATGATGACCGGCGTCATATCGCGACCGGCACGAGAGAGCGCAGCCTCGATAAGCGAGGTCTCCGCATCGTGGTAGTGCACGCGAACGGCACGGTTGCGCACGCTCGTGATGAGCAGCTTCTGGCGGCGCTTGACGTCGTCGTAATCGAGCTGCGGGCACCACTGGAAAGGTGTTGCCGCCTTGGGGATAAAGACCGAAACAGAGATAGACACCGAGATGGAGCCGCGGCGCGCCTTGGGCACCACGGAGCGGCCGAGCTCCAGCACGTGATCGGCCAGATTGGCGATAGCCACGATGTCCTCGTCGCGCTCGCCGGGAAGGCCCATCATGAAGTAGAGCTTCATGCGGTTCCAGCCGGCCTCGAAGGCTGCCTTGGCCGCGCGATCCAAATCCTCCTCGGTCACGTTCTTGTTGATAATGTCGCGCATACGCTGGCTGCCCGCCTCGGGCGCGAACGTCAGGCCGCCCTTCTTTTCGCCGGCGACCGACTCGGCCATATCAACGCCAAACGAATCCAGGCGCTGCGACGGAATGGACACGCGAATGCCCGTGTCCTCCAGACGACGATTAAGCCTACCGAGCACGTCGCGGATACAGGAGTGGTCGGTCGTCGAAAGCGAGGTAAGCGACACCTCGTCATAGCCAGTCTTTTCCAAGCCCTGGATCACCGATGACACGATCTGGTCGGCCGAGCGCTCGCGCACCGGGCGATACGTCATGCCTGCCTGGCAAAAACGGCAGCCGCGGGCGCAGCCACGCAGGATCTCGATAGACAGGCGATCGTGGACGAGCTGCGCATACGGCACGCACGACTGAGAAAGCGGATTGGTGGCGCCAAAGTCCTCGACGACGCGCTTGTAGACTACCGGCGGGACATCCTTGCCCTCGCGCGGCACGGTGTAGCCATGCGGCGAGCAGGGCTCGTCATGACGCACCTCATACAGGGACGGCACATAGGTACCGGCGACCGTCGCGAGCTGCTCGACAATCTGAGCGCGCGAGACGCCCTCGTCGCGCAAGCGGCGATGCAGCTGGCAGATCTCGAGCAGTGACTCCTCGCCCTCGCCAATGAGGATGGCATCGAAGAATGCAGCGTACGGCTCGGGGTTATACACCGAGGGACCACCGGCGACGATGATGGGATCGTCCTCGGTACGGTCGGCAGCCAGCAGCGGAATGCCGGCGAGATCGAGCGCTTCGAGGAAGTTCGTCACGGCCATCTCGTGCGGCACGTGCATGCCGACGATGTCGAACGAGGCCACGGGCGCTGCACCCTCGAGCGACAGAAGCGGAATCCCCGCCTCGCGCATGGCATCGCCCATATCGGGCCACGGCACGTAGCCGCGCTCGCAGGAAATGCCCTCGGCCTGATTAAGAATGTTGTAGAGAATGGCGATGCCTTGGTTGGGCAGACCGACCTCATACACGTCCGGATAGATCATGCAGCAGCGATAGTCGGCATCGGCCTTTGAGAGCGTCCCCCACTCGTGGTCGATATAGCGACTCGGCTTTTCGACCTTGGCGAGCAGCGGCTCGATCAGATGAAAACAGTCTTGGTATGGAACGCGCAAAAGAAACCCCTAAGCAGCGAGATCGGATGCATCCTCGAAAGGACTCATGGGACGGGTGGCACCGGCGACCGTGGTCACCAGGTCGCGAACGCGCGAGAACGTGGCAGCAGCGACCTCGTTGGCGCGGCTGTAGTCCACATCGCGCTCGTAGAGCGACACGAGCGCGCGGCCCATGCCATAGGTACCCGCGGCTGCGGCAAGCGCCTTAACGACAAAGCCGATGTGCGGCGTCTGCTTCACCAATGCGCGGGTGACGGCGCGAATCACCAGACCGCCGGCGAGCACGCCCGCGACCTCGTAGCCGCGCTCGGGCTTTATGCCGCGTCCAAAGATGGCCGCCAGCTCAAAGAGCATGCCCACCTGCGCCAGCGCCATCACGGGATAGTCGGCACCCGGCAAAAACACCAAGGCGCCCGTCGCCATGTTGGTGAGCGCGCACGAGGTAATGATGCGATTTGCCGCCGCGATGCGCATAAAAGGAAAGTTGGCGGCAAAAGCCGTCTCCTTGTCCGTACGATCGAGGATCCAGCGGGCAAGCGTCTCGAGCAAATAGGTCTTATCGGTCGCCGCCACCACGCCGAGCATGGGCGTAGATTCCTCAACGAACGGCACCTCGACGGCGGACTCGGCAAGCACGCACACGGGCGCGCCGGCAATCACGAGCTCCTGCACAGCACTCTCCAGGCGGTCGGATCCGCACGAGAGGACCAACACCACGTCGGTATCGGCCTTGGGAACGATACGGTCCTCCCCCAGGCGATCAACACGCACAATGCCCGAAGTCGTCTGCGGCACAAAGGCATCGCGCACCGTCTCGACCAAAAAGGGAGACGCGGTCGAATCAAGGTAAACCGAGACACGCACCGGTGTATCGGAATCCTTCTTAACAGACGCGCCCATCTTAAAAGCGCTGGTCAACTTATCTACGGGAATCTTCATGGCAAACCCCTCCAGCGGTTACGCGGCGCCCGAACGATGCCGCCATATGGATTGTACGATACCCACCGTCAGCAACTGAATCATCATCGACGACGAACCAAAACTAATAAACGGCAGCGGAATACCGGTAATCGGCATCATGCCAATGCACATGCCGATATTCTCGAAGGTCTGGAACGCCCACATGCCGACGATACCCACGCACGACAGGCGCAAGAACAGTGACTCGCACTTAAAGGCGACGCGAATCGTCGAGAAGATCAGCAGCACGTAGAGGCACAGGAGCAAAAAGGAGCCGCAGAAGCCGAACGTCTCGGACAGGAAGGCGAAGACGAAGTCGGTGTGGAACTCGGGTAGAAAGCCACCGGCCGACTGAGTCGCGTGGCCCAGGCCCTTACCAAAGAAGCCACCCGAGCCGACGGCAATGAGCGACTGCTGCAGGTTGTAGGCATCATCCGAATCGGCTTTGTCGGGGTTGATGAAGACTGTCAGACGGTTCATCTGATACTGCTTGATCAGCACGTCGTGGCCAAGGAGCGAATCAAAGACCGAGTCGAGCGCCAAGATGAGCGCAATCAAACCAACCAGCAGGGCCAAGGTCGACAGCACCCATTCGCGGCGTGCACCGCTCATGCAGATGACGATGGCACCCGAGACCAGCACGACCAGGCCCGAGCCCAGGTCGCCCATGGCGACGACGGCCAAGAACGGAATGGACAGCATACCGCAGAGCTTAATGTAGTCGCGAACGGTATCGATGCGGCCGTTGTATTGCGAGCCAAGCGTGGCCATAAAGAAGATGGTGATGAGCTTGGCGAGCTCAACGGGCTGAAAGGTCAGGCCGATACCGGGGATCTTGATCCAGCCCGTCATGCCCAGACCGCCCGTATAGGACAGGCCCGGAATCTTGGGCGAGAAGATCACAATAAGGTCAATGACGAGCAGCGCCGTCGAGAAATTGGAAATGCCGCGCAGGTCGGTGCGCCAGACGAGTACCGCCAGAACCGCGCCAATACCGATACCCAGCAGGTGTCGCGAGAACGAGGCATCGGCCTTAAACTGCGAGGCCGACCAAATGATGATGGCGCCATAGGCAACGAGCGCGACGGTAGCCAGCAGCACGCCGATGTGTACCTTCTGGCGGAACGTGCCGCGCGAGGCCGAGAGCTGCTTGTTAACGCGGTCCAGGCTGCTGCGAGAGCCGGTTTTGGTTGAGCGGAACAGGTCCGCCGGCGAAAAGTCCATCGCAACCTCCTATCGAACCGAGGAATCGCCCGTGGCCGTCGACGTGTCGGGCTCGTCATAAATCGCACCGAGGACATCGCGCACGACGTGCAACGCGGTATCGGAGCCGCCACCGCCCTGCTCCAAGATAGTGGCAATCACGTACTTAGGGTCATCGGCCGGCGCGTAGGCGCAAAACCACGCGTAATCGTCCTCGCCGCTCTTCTCGCCCGTGCCGGACTTGCCGTAGACCGTAGGGGTCAGGGAGTTAAAGTGCGCGGCGGTCGAAGTCGACGCGGAGTAAATCACATCGTGCATGCCGTTGCGGACAAGAGCCAAATCCGAATCGCTGTTGATCTTGGCCTCCAAGCGCTTCTTCTTGCCCTTGCCGTTGTATTTATAGGCATCGCCGTCGCCATCGCGCGACACGGCTGACAAAAACACGTGAGGCACGTACTGTTTGCCGCCGTTGGCAAGACCCATATAGGCGCACGCCATCTGCAGGGGCGTCACTAGGATGTCGCCCTGGCCGATGGCAATGTTGGTCATATCGCCGGCATTCCACTTGCGGTCCTCGGCAGATGCGTCGGTAAAGTAAGACTCTTTCCACTCGGCATCGGGAATACGGCCCGTGCCCTCACTCGGCAGGTCGATGCCGCAGGTCTTGCCCAGGCCCCAGCGACGAAAGACCTCCTGCAGGCCCTCGGGATGTTGCTCGTCATAAAAGAACGCCTTGCCCATGTCGTAGAACACGGGGTCGCAGGAATTGGCGATACCGGACTGCAGCGTCATGACACCATGTCCGGATTGAAGCCAGCAACGCTTGCCCCACGACTTGCCCAGACCCGTCCAATAGCCGGTGCAGTTGGTTGTCTGCGTTGAAGTGTAGGTTCCAAACTCAAGACCAGC
Organism: Actinomycetes bacterium; assembly: GCA_023441725.1. The sequence goes on from JAEZNV010000131.1 coordinate 5,734, forward strand.
CAGCGCCGAGAGCGGCTTAATGGTCGAAGCCGACATGTACTGGCCGCTAATGGCGCGGTTGAGCAGCGGATGCGAACCCTCGTCATCGTTGAGCTCGGTCCAAACATCGTTGGAGACGCCGCCGATAAACACCGAAGGATCGAACTTGGGCTCGCTGGCCATGCCCAGAATCTCGCCGTTATTGGGGTCGAGGCACACCACGGCACCATTGCCGGCGTCGCTGTGGCCTGTGGTCTTAGCGAGCTCAATGGCACTTGCAAGCGCCGTCTCGCAGGCTTGCTGAATCTTGAGGTCAAGCGTGAGCTTGATGTCGGAGCCGGCCTTGGCGGGCACGGCGCCGGCCTGACCGGTCACATTGCCCGAAGCATCGACCTTCACCGTCTGCTCGCCGCGAATACCCTGCAGCAAGTTCTCGTAGTAGCTCTCGACGCCCGCCTGGCCCACGATATCACCCGACTGGTATGTAATCTGACCGGCGGCGCTATCGTTATCGCCCGAAGCTTTCTTGTTCTGCGCCTCGAGCTGCTCGGAGGTAATGGTGCCGGTATAGCCCAAAATGTGACAGGCCGTCTCGCCGTACGGGTACTGGCGCTCGGTGCGCTCGGCAATCTTCACGCCCGGGAACTCGCCGGCATGCTCCTTGATATAGGCAACCGTGGAGCGGCGCACGTCCGTCGCGATGGTATGCAGGCTCTGGGCGCCCTCGGAATTGTCCTGAATGTTGCGCAGAACCGCGACGTAGGGCATGCCGAGCACATTCGCGAGGTGATGCACCAGCACGGTGTCATCGGCCAGGTCGCGATAGGCGACAACGGCAAGTGACGGACGGTTTTGCACAAGTGCCACACCATTGCGATCAAGGATTCGCCCGCGCACAGCCGGCGTGGTGACGGTACGGGTCTGGTTGCTCTTGGCCTGCTTGTCGTAGTAGTCCGACGAGACCATCTGCATGCCCCACAGCTTGACGGCGAGCGCGGCAAACATTGCGCCCACGCCGGCGGTGAGGATGGAGAAGCGACCCTTGAAGGCGGTCGCGGCGGTATTGCCCTCGCCCTCGGTGGCGCGCGGGGCCGTTCCATGCTGCGTATCGTAGGTAAAACGGGAATCGCCGCGGCGCATGATGACCAGCGCGACCACAATGGCCACGACCAGCACGATACCGGCGATGATAACCGTCATCTGGGAAGACATCTATGGGCCTCCCCTATTTGAGTTTGCGGGTTTTGGGCTTAAAGCGCATACCCGTCTGATGACCACCGCGTGCGGAGAATCCGTAACCGGACTGCGGCACGACACCGGACATCAAAAACGGAATGGCAACCAAACCCGTCAGGATCGAAGACGGCAGCGCATGGCCGAAGATCGCCACCACAAAGCTCGTCTCCAAACCCATAAACAGCAAGATGATGCTGTAGACCACGTTGATGGCAAGCGCGAAGGCGCCCACGGTAATACCGCGCGCGCTCGGGGAGCCGCCCGTCTGACCGGCCGCGCTGTGCACCAGGGCGAAACTACCCACCGTCAGCAGCAGCGACATAACACCCACCGGAACGGCGGCGGAAAGATCATAGAACAGGCCACTGCAAAAACCGCAGACGACAGCCCGCGTGGGATCGCCCGAGAACACGCTCAGGCACACAAGAATGATCATGAAGTTGACGCGACCGCCCGCAATGGAGATCTGCGGCGCCAGGCCTGCCTGCAGCAGTACGCACACAATGGCGGCGATTACAAACGTACGGGAGCTCGCCCCCTGCTCGTGTAGATCCATGGACATGCCCCCTATTCGCTCGAGCCGGAATCGGTCGTCTCGGACGTGTCGGAACTGTCATCCGAGCTCTCGTCCTTCGTCTTGGTCGCAGCATCGCGCGACGTTCCCTGCGGCGTACTATTAGCGGTGCTCACGTCCTCGTCCGAGGCCGACTGTTCGTCGGTCAACGAGGTGATGACGAGCACCTCCTCGTTATTCTCTGCCGTGGTCTGGGCACGTACGACGATGGTGTAATACACATCGTTGGCCGACTTCTCCACCGAGGAAACAGTGCCGAGCGGCAGGCCCTTGGGGAACACGCCGCCAATGCCAGAGGTCACGATGATGTCGCCGACTTTGACGTCGGAGTCAACACTCACGTACTCAAGGCGCAGGGTGCCATCGGGCTGGCCCTGCAGCATACCCTGGGCGCGCGTGTCCTGCACCATAGCGGACACGCCCGAGTTCTCGTCACCAATCAGGCGCACGGTAGAGGTCTTGGCCGATACCTCAATAATCTGGCCGATAACACCGGCAGAACTCGTCACGGGCATGTTGATGGTCAGGCCGTCGGCAGATCCCTTGTCGATGGTAACGGTCGAGGTCCAGGCATCGCCCGACGCGCCGACAATACGAGCGGCGGTCGACTTAAGGTTGTAGGTCGATTGCAGCCCGACCAGGCCCTCCAGGCGCTCGGCAGTCTTTTGAGCCTCGGAAAGCTCTGCGACCTTAGAGGTCAGCACCTCGTTTTGCTTCTTGAGGTCATCGAGCGACTCCTGCGAAGCCGTGAGGTTGGAGAACACGTTGCCGATCGCGTTGAAGGGAGCCGCCACGACCGAGCCCACAAAGCGCACCGGCGAGGTAATCGTCGTCACACCCGAGCGCACGGCATGAATCGGCCCGGCCTCGCCCTCACGGATATAAAACGTGAGCAGCAACACCGAAATCAGGCTGAAAACAATCAACGGGCGCATACCCGTTGATTGTCGCTTGGTATTCAGATTTGGAGAGAAACCCGAAGATCGTGCCAAATGGAATCCACCTTTTGGAAATTAAGCATTGGTTTGGACGAAGCCACCGTCAAAGGCGTTGGCCTCGAGCACGCGGGCGCAGCCGTTTACGACGTTATCGAGCGCCGTGGGGCTGACGTTGACCGAAACGCCGGTCTCGTCGCGCAGGCGCACGTCGAGGCCGCGAAGCAGCGCACCGCCGCCGGTCAGCAGAATGCCGTAGTACATAAGGTCCGAGGCAAGATCGGGCGGCGTGGCGTCCAGAGCGTCCTTAACGGCCTTGGCCATCTCGTCGAGCGGCTTGTTAAGCGCGCGACGAATCTCCTCGCTCTCAATGCGCACGGTCTTGGGCAGGCCCGTGATAACGTCGCGTCCGTTGACCTCGACGTCGAGCTCGTCCTTGAGCGGCACGGCGGAGCCGACCTTGATCTTGATGTCCTCGGCCGTGCGCTCGCCGATGGCCAGGTTGTAGGCATCGCGAACATGGGTGAGGATAGCTTGGTCGAACTCATCGCCGGCAATGCGGATGGACTGCGACACGACAATACCGCCCATAGCGATAACGGCGACCTCGGTGGTGCCGCCGCCGATATCGATGACCATGGAGCCCGTGGGCTCCTCGACGGGCAGGTCGGCGCCGATGGCAGCCGCCATGGGCTCCTCGATCAGATAGGCCTGGCGAGCGCCGGCCTGGATCGTGGCCTCAAAGACGGCGCGCTTCTCGACCGACGTGACGCCGGAGGGAACGCAGACGACGACGCGCGGACGCGGAGTCCACGGATAGCGCTTCTCGGAAGCCTTGTCGATAAAGTAGCGAAGCATGGCCTCGGTGACATCGAAGTCGGCGATGACGCCGTCCTTAAGGGGACGAACGGCCACGATGTTGCCGGGCGTACGGCCGAGCATGCGCTTGGCCTCGATGCCGACTGCCAGGATGCGCTCATCGTTCTTGTCGATAGCGACAACGGAGGGCTCGCGGATGACGATGCCCTTGCCGCGCACGGAGACGAGCGTATTGGCGGTGCCGAGGTCGATGGCGAGATCGCCCGCATAGCTACCGAAGAACATATCCATCAAAGAAAACAACGCAACTCCTGATGTGTTGGATGATTGCTGGAAAACTACTAGCCCATCATACTAGCGCAAGCCCGGCACCTCACTTGCGGTGAAGCGCCGGGCAGAGCCAAATCTCATAAGGTCACTACTGGTTGTCAGCGGCCGAGAAATCGATATCGAAGGAGGAAACGGCCCAACCGATATGGTTGCCGGAGCGCACGAATTTAACGGTGTACTCCTGTTCGCCGCCCTTGGACAGCGAAGCCTTCACCTTGGCGGTGGTCTCGGTCATGGACTGATCCATACCCTCGATGGAGACGGTGGCGCCCTGCGGGATCGAGGAGATGATCATCGCCTTGGCGTCCTCGGACAGGCTCGAGGCCAGGCAGGACTCGGCCTTGGCGGTATCGCCGTCGCCGGCAGCCTGGAACAGGTCGGTGATGACGGACTCCTGCGAGGGGTAGCCCATGCCGCGCGTATAAGCATAGCCAAGACCGCCGGCAGCGATCACGATGAGCAGAAGCAGTACCAGGAAGATCTTGAGACCCGTGTGGCGGTGGCGACGACGAACCTTGGCCTGCTTGCGGTCCTGCTGGACCATCTCGGACTCGGACAGCGTAAAGAAGCCGGTGTCAGAGGGGTCGGGCATAAACTGACCGGTCGCGCCCGTGGGATCGAGCGGGTCGACAGCGGGAGCGTCCATCGCGGGAGCCGGGGCCGTGGACATGGCCGTCTGGGCCGAAAGCGCGGCGAGCGAATCGTGCACGCGGGCAAGCTCGTCGGCCTGCTCGGGCGTGAGCTGGTAGATACCGTCGGCGGTAGCGGCGTTAAAGGCATCGAGCGCATCGGAGGGACGGCCGGCGGCGGAAAGCGCTTGGCCCATGCCGGCGTTGAGGGCGCGCGTATCGTCGCGCGGGCCGGCAAAGTCGATAGCCGTGCGGTAGGTCTCAACGGCGTCCGCGGGGCGGCCGAGCTTGATGAAGCAGCGGCCCAGATCGCCGAGGGCGGCGGCAGGAGCCGGGTTGGCGCCGTCGATGGCAGCCTGACGGAAGGCAGTACCGGCGTTGGCAAAGTCGCCCGACTGGAACAGTGCGTTGCCCAGACCCAGGTAGGCCTTAAAAGGCGTGGCGTAGGAAGCGTCCTGGGTAGCTGCAGAGAACGCCTGGGCGGCCGTGGTGTAGTCGCCCACCGCGGCGAGTGCCTTGCCGCGGTTGGTGAGCAGGGCGCCGCGCTTGCCATAGGCGCCGTCGTTGAGGGCGGCGGCGTAGGCCTCGGCGGCCTCGGCGTACATGCCCAGATGCATCAGGGCGTTGCCGCGCAGGTGGTCGGCCTCACCCATGATCTCGTTGGGGGTCTTTGCCGCACCAAGCATCTGGGCGGCAGCGGAAAAATCACCCGCGCGATAAGCGGCGCGGCCCTGTTGGATCAGCTGGCTATTCAAGGAAGTCCCCTTTACTCGTGAACGATCTCGACATGAACGATCTCGTCGCCGGCGCGCAGCTGCGAGATGACGTCGAGGCCCTCGACCGTGGTGCCAAAGACGGTATAGCCGGAGTCGAGGTTGTGCTGGGCGCCCAGGCAGAAGTAGAACTGCGAGCCCGCGGAATCGGGATCCATGGAGCGGGCCATGGCAAGCGCGCCGTCAACATGGCTGTTGCGCGGATTGGTGACAAACTCGCCCTTGATGCAGTAGCCGGGGCCGCCGGTACCGGGCATGCCGTCGGGACCCTCAAGGCCGGCAGCGACGTCGGCGCCGGACATATCGCGGGTATTGGGGTCGCCGCCCTGGATCACAAAGCCAGGCACATAGCGATGGAACTTAAGGCCGTCATAGAAGCCCATCGTGGAAAGCTCACAGAAGTTCGCCACATGGATGGGGGCGCCCTCACCGTCAAACTTGACCTTGATGGTGCCCTTCGACGTCTCGATCACCGCGCACTCGTCACCGACGAGCTGGTACTCGGGCGTATAGAGCTCTTTCTTAAAACCAAACATGTGGTTCCTTCCTCGTGCGTTTAAAGCATATTTGTACGAATTGTAGCAATAAGCACGGACTTCCATCAATTGCGCACGCAGGTTATGCCGCCGGAGGGCAACAAATTACGAACGCTGCTGCGGCCTCCAGGCGCTCACGTTGGCGTCGTACTGGTTAAGCGCGCTGTTGCCGCCTTGTGCGATGGGCGCCAGGATCTCGCTCTGACGGGCGCTCAGCGACTCGCCGTCGGGAATGGACAGCGAGATATCCCAACTCTGGCAGATCACGTCGACACGCTCGTACATCCACTGGGCAAGCTGCTTTAGATGATCGATGTCCTCCGCATAGACCGTGTCGTCCTGAACCTTGAGGTTGTTGAGCTCATCCTGGGTCTTTTTAATCTGATCGCGCAGAGCATAGGCGCTCTGCGACAGCTCCTGGCGGGTGGAGAGCGGTGTGCGCAGATAGCCGTTATTAAACGAATCGATGACCTCGCCAATCTGATCCTCGTCGCTGTACGACACGATGGTCTGGTACAGGCCGTCGAGCCTGGTGTAGAGCTGGTCGTCGGTTAAGACGGTCTCCTCCTGAACGACCTCGGACGCATCCTCTTGCTTGGACTCTTTCTCGGTGGCCTCGCCCTTTTGGCGCGACGGGAAGGTGGTCTTGGCGGCCTGGCCAAACTGGTCGTAGAAGCCGGGCATGACGCCCATGGGATCGGCAGTCACAAACCAATACGCACCACCGCACACGGCGGCGAGCACCGCGATAATGATGAGCGGTTTGGGGATATGGCGCTTGTGCTTGTGATAGGCATCCTCGTCGGGGTGGACCTTGCGCTTGGGCTTTTGCTTTTTGGGCTGGGCATCATCGCGCAGGGACACCGGCGTGGGGATATCGACCTTGGGGATACCAAAGTCCTTATCGAAGGCAGGCAGCACGCAGGTCTCGTTGGGGTCGGCTGCGTCGGAGAGCACCGCGGCGGCAGATGCCGGCGCGTGGGGCACCTCGGTATCGATCTGCTCCTGCGTCAGGCGCGGAAAGCCGGCCGTGCGCCCTGCGGCCAGGTCGGATGCGGCCGCGTCCTCGGAAAGGATGCCTGGCGCGGGGCGTCCACACTTGGGACAGGTACGGTCATGCGGGGACAGACGGGCGCCGCAGCCGTCGCAGAACACGAACTCGGTATGCTCGGGTCCATCGCCCGGACCAACGTATGCGTTGCAATAGGGGCAGAACGAGGCGCCGTCCTCGATGGTCTTTAGGCAATGCGGGCAGATCACGGCATCCTCTTTCCGAAGCAATTCAAACAATTGAGGTTAGAGCATAACATCGACACGGCCCCACAAGCGCAAGGCACCAATTCAACATCGCCGCTCACCCCTAAGTTGCGGTGAAATAGGGACTGAATAGGAGGTTAAAACGCTTAAACAGTCCCTATTTCACCGCAACTTAGGGAGGCGTTGGGGCTAGTCTTTCTTTACGGGCTTATTCTTCTTGCTGGGCATCGATACCTTGATGCCCTGGGCCGATTTGGTTACGCGGGAGCGCTTGGCACCGGCGCCCTTCTTTTTCTTGGGCTGGGCCTGGGCCACGCCCTCGAGTGCACGAGCCTCGGCCTCGCGGACAGTGCGGGCCTCACGGCGCTGCGCCATATCGGCGGCAACGCGCTTGGCAAAACGCCCGGCAGTCGATCCCGTCGAGCTCACCTTGCCGCCGCCGCGACCCAGGCGAACGCGCACGCCTCGGCCAAAGCCGGTGGCCGCATGACGGCGACGGGGCTTAAGCGAGTCCATCATCGCGGCAAGCTTAAAGAACACCGCGCAGGTAAAGACGACGATAACCGCCAAAATGACCATCTGGCCCATCGACAGGTTGGCAATCGACAGCAGCCCCGGGAACCCGATAACGCCCGTCAGAATGCCGGCGACGACAAACACGAAAAGCACCACGCGCAAGGGCGTGAGCGGCTGCGAGATGCGCCAGATCAGGCTGACACTCGCCGCGCACGACGTGAGCAGGCACATGGTCGAAAGCGTAAGCTGACTAAAACTAAATACGCGCGCCACAAAGATATCGAGCGCCGCGGCCAAAATGACCGCAATCGACGCCGGCAGCGCACGCTTAAGCACGTTGGTCAAGAACGACCCCTTCACGCGGGCGTTGTTGGGCTCCAGGCCCAGCACAAAGCCCGGCGCGCCGATGCAGAAGAAGTTGATGAGCGTCATCTGAATGGGCTCGAAGGGATACGGCGGCAGCGCGATGCACAGCGCCGCCAGGCCCATCGAGAAAAGCGTCTTGGTCAAAAAGAGCGCGGCGGAGCGCTGCAGGTTATTGATAGAACGACGGCCCTCGGCCACCACAGCGGGCATCGAGGCAAAGTCGTTATCGACGAGCACGATCTCGGCCACATTGCGCGCGGCATCGGAGCCGGCGGCCATCGCCACGGAGCAGTCGGCCTCCTTGAGCGCCAGCACGTCGTTGACGCCGTCGCCCGTCATGGCCACGGTGTGCCCGCGGCGTTTGAGCGCCTGTACGAGCTCGCGCTTCTGCTGCGGCGTCACACGCCCAAAGACGTGGTAACGGTCCACTGCCGCATCAATCTTGGACGGTGTATCGAGGGTTGTCGCGTCCACGTAAGCATCGGCGCCCGGCACGCCCACCACGCGCGCGATCGACGACACCGTACGCGGGTCGTCGCCGCTGATCACGTTGAGGGTCACGCCCTGCTCGTTAAAGTAGCCGATAGTCTCGGCTGCCGAGGTACGAATCTCGTCACGAATAGTCACAAAACCCACGGGCTCGGCCTCGCCCACCATGTCGCCGTCGGGCGTAAAGCCGTCCACGCGCGCCACCACAAGCACGCGGCAGGTATCGGCAAGCTCGGCGACACGGTTCTCGACCTGTGAAAACACACGGTCCGTAAGCACAAACTGCGCGGCGCCCATCACATAGGAGCCCTGCGCAAACGACGCGCCGCTCCACTTTTTGGACGACGAGAACGGAATGACCGACAGCGGCTCGGAAACCTCGACCGGACGATCGGCGTAATAGTTGAGCAGCGCCTGGCAAGTCTCGTTGGCATCCGCCGAGGTCGCACGTGCCACGTTGGCGAGCGCAAAGTCGAGCACCGTGGTCTCGACGGGAACAGCAGCCTCGTCCGAGTCCGCGCCAAAGCCAACACCCTCAACAGGCAGCGGGTAGGTGCCCTCGACCTCCATACGGCCCGAGGTAATGGTGCCCGTCTTGTCCAGGCACAGCACGTCGACGCGCGCGAGCGTCTCGATGCAGTAGAGCTGCTGTGCCAGCACCTTGCGACGTGCCAGGCGCACCGTGGCAATCGCGAGCACCGACGAGGTCAGCAACACCAGACCCTGCGGAATCATGCCCAGCAGGGCACCCACCGTGGACAGCAGCGCCGAAGAAGGCACTCGACCGGCCAGCAGCTCGGAGAAACACCAGGAAAGCGCGCTATCGCCCGGGGTTCCCGCGGCATCCCACAGCTCGCTCACACTCGAGGCAAAGAGCGCCAGACCAAGCGGAATCATAATAATGCTCGCGAACCGCACGATGGCGTTGAGCGCGTTCATGATCTCGGAATTGACCTTTTTGACGTACTTGGCCTCGTTGTTGATCTTTGCCACATAGTTATCGGCGCCGACATGGATCACGCGGGCGCGCAGCAGGCCCGAGTCGATAAAGCTGCCGCTCATGAGCTCGGAGCCCGGCTGTTTCTTAATGAGGTCGCTCTCGCCCGTCAGCAGGCTCTCGTTGACGAGCGCCTCGCCCGACACTACCACAGCGTCGGCGGGAATCTGGTCACCGCGCCCCAGGCGAATGATATCGTCGAGCACGATCTGGTCCAAGTCGAGCTCCACCTCGGCACCGTCGCGCACCGCGATGGCCTTCTTAGAGGTCAGCAGCGTGAGCTTATCGACCATCTTCTTGGAACGCATGGACTGAATGACGCCAATAGCGGTATTGAGGAACACCACAAACAGGAACGTCAGGTTCTTAAACGAACCGGTCAAAATGACCAGGAACGCCAAGATCACGTTGATCAAATTGAACAGCGTGCAGAGGTTCTCGATGATGAGCTCTTTGACCGACTTGGTCTTGAGCTCCATGTTGCGGTTGATTTTACCGGCGGCGATGCGTTCCTCGACCTCGGCGGTCGAGAGTCCGCGCTCGATATCCGTTGCTGCCATACCACGTCCCATCACGTCGCGTCGGTATAAGAAAACCGCCCGGACCATGCGAGGTTCGGACGGTCTTGCGTTCGATGGTGCCCCATGTTGGATTCGAACCAACGACCTTCTGCTCCGGAGGCAGACGCTCTAATCCCCTGAGCTAATAGGGCGAACGGTAGGCATTATACCCAAGTGCGCCACGGGCTAACAAAATAATAGAAAAAGCTTTGCAATTACGTGGGAGACGCGC
>JAEZNV010000182.1 GCA_023441725.1 Actinomycetes bacterium
CGGTCACGATGTCCTCGTGACCAGCGGCCTTAATGGCCTCGCGGTCGAAGCTGATGAGCGGCTGGCCTGCCTTGACCACATCGCCCATCTCGACAAAGCGGGCAAAACCCTTGCCGTTCATTTCCACGGTGCCCAGGCCAACATGGATAAACACGCGCAGACCGTCCTCGGTAATCATGCCGATGGAGTGGTTGGTGACGGTGGTGGCGCCGATACGGCCGTTGGCGGGGGCGTAAATGGTGCCGGTAATGGGCTCGATGCCATAGCCCTGGCCGAGCATGCCCGAGGCGATGGTCTCGTCGGGAACCTCACTCAGATTGACGAGCACGCCGTTGACGGGGGCGTAGATGACGCCTTCGCGGGTGGCGAAGCTTGCTGCGGGCGGAACGGACGCCTCGCCCGACGAGGTGAACGTGGACTTGAGCGAATCGAGCAGACCCATAGATGCCTCCAACGTATCAGGCGCGCATGTTGCACGCGTGTGGTTTGCCGGAAACGTTTCGTACGTGTTTCCCAGCACGGTCAGCGCCCCTATTTTACGCTGCCTAACGATAGCTCTGAACAGCGATTTTGTGATATATCAGTTGAAGGCCAACTTATTGCGGGGGTGTTTCTGCGCCGCGGGCTCAAGTGGGGTACGCTAAGGTGCGAAAAACGAGTGCGCACGAATCGCACGGAGGGAGCACCTATGATTATTGAGAACCATGCGCTGTGGGGCGAGGAACCGACCGAGGATTATCCGGCGACGTTTACGTATCTGGGTGCCGAGCCGCTGCCCGACAAGCCCAATGGCCGCCGTCCCGCGGTAATTATCTGCGGCGGAGGCGGGTTTACGCATATCGCTCCGCACGAGCAGGACCCGGTGGCGTTTGCATTTTTGGACCGCGGCTACCAGGCCTTTGTGCTCAACTATGTGCCGAGTGGCCCGGGCGACGTGAGCTTTCCGCACCCGCAGGCGGACCTCGCCAAGATGGTCGCTACCGTGCGCGCCAACGCCGACGAGTGGCATGTCGATCCCAAGCGCGTGTGCATTGTGGGTTTCTCGGCGGGCGGCATGATCTGCGCCTCATTGGCAACGCAGTGGAAGACCGGACCCTTCGCGGGCCTTGCTGGGGCTCGTCCGGAGGATATTCGTCCCGACGCCGTGGTGCTGGGCTATCCGTTGCTCGACCTTGCCTATGTGCGCGATATGCAGACACGCGATCCGCGCATCGACCTGCGCGTGCCCAAGACGGGCGGCAAGACAGGACGCGATTTGCTCAACGACTATCTGTCGATGGTGACGGGCGGCGAGGCGACCGATGAGCACTTGACCGACATTTGCCCTACCACGCACGTTTCGCGCCAGATGCCCCCGACCTTTGTGTGGGGCGTTTCGGACGACAAGACGGCGCCGATCGCGCAGGTCTACCCGTTTGCGCAGCGCATGGCCGAGGAGGGTGTTGCATGCGAGATGCACGTCTTTGACCAGGGCGGCCACGGTCTTTCGCTCGGCAACGCCAATACCGCGGTCGACAACGAGGGCAAGCAGGTGGCAGTCCGTCCTTGGATTCGCCTAGCCTTCCGCTTCCTGGAGCGTCATCTGTAAGAGGACGGGCATCCCGGCCCTTCAATAACTTGCGGTGAAATAGTTCCTATCTGGGGCGTCAACCAGCCCAGGCAGGAACTATTCCACCGCAACTTTGGTTTTGATGCCCCGCCCGGAAACTGCGTCCCGGTTTGGGCGCGGATTCCGGGATGCAGTTTCCCCAAGAGGCCTCATCGGGAAACGGTATCCCGGAATCCGCCCGGATGGTGGGATGCGCTTTCCAGAAGGGCGCCGTTTGGGAAACTGTGACCCGTGATCCACCGGGGACGGAGGAGGGCTGACCATTTTGGGCGGCGGCAGTCGGCTATTTCAGCGTAATGCAGGATGCGAGGAGATCGCAGTACGTTTCTCCCGTGAAATCATAATTGATCCCAAGCGGGCGGTATCCATCCTGGACATATCCCCAGTAAGGTCCGCCGGACAGCACTACAGTCTTGCCCGATGACGTCTTTCCAATCGTCTTAGAGAAGGCGGTCTCTGCGCCGTGCGGCGATCCATCGGTTGCGTATACCGTAAAGTTCGCTTTCGAGGCAACATCTTGCGCTGTAACGTCATTGGCGGTAAGGGTGTCGGACGTCGTTTCGAATTCCAACCAATCCATGGGGAACCAGTCGGGGAGGACCATCGTAAAGTAGTCGGTCTCAAACGTCCTTGCCCGCCTCGCCTCCTCGGCCTTCCGGGCCTCTTCCTCCGCCTGGCGCCTTGCCTCCTCCTCGGCCTGCTTGGCTGCCACGGCGTCGTCGCGGCGCTTGGTCGCGGCGGTCGCGAGCGCATCGGCGTCAATATTGAAGCCGGCCTTCTTGGCGCCCTCGTCCTCCTCGGCGTACTTCTTTGCCGCGGCGATCTGGTCGTCGGTCACTTCGGCAGCCTCGACCGGCTCCAGCGCCACGTCGCCCGCGTCGACGGTCTTCTTCTCGGCAGTCTTCTCGCCCAGCTTGATGTCGAGCTTGTCGGCGGGGACGGCGTAGATCGTGCCGTCGGCGGCGATGGGGGAGGCGGCGACCTCTACCTCGTAGCTGCCGCGGCGGAGCTCGACGCCCCTGCCGTTGCTGTCAATGTAGCGCACGGCGTCGACCTTCTTGCCGCGCTCCTCCTTGCCTGTAATATGAACCGGCAGCCTGCTCGCTCCCGCCGAGGTGTCCCAGCCCTGGGCCGAGACGCTAAAGCGCACGGCGTGCTTTGCCGCGAGCGCCTCCTGCTCTGCCACCTCCCGTGCCTGCTCAGGGGCGTAGATGCCGAAGTAGTAGCCGGCGCCGCCGCCCGCGGCGAGCAGCGCGGCCACGACGGCGGCGATCAGGAGGGGTCTCTTTGAGCGCTTGGTCTTCGCCGGCGCCGGTGTCGTCGGCTGTGCCTCGGCTGCCGGGGCGGATTGAAAGCCGCCCTGCGATTCGGCCGGGGCTTCACATTCGGCGGCGACGGGCTCTCCGCACACGGGGCAGAACCTGGTCCCGTCCTCGACCTTCGACCCGCAATTTCGGCAGAACATGTGCATTCTCCCCTCGATCGGCGCCCGCGCGAATACCGGGCGCATCCTCATCCGCCTCTATCCTATGCGCGGACTTGCGCCCTTTGTTGCGCAACATTGCCGGGCTCTCGTCCGGGGAAGCCGTATCCCGTTCTGGCGCTCCAGAGTGGGACTCAGTTTCCCTGAGAGGCCCCATCGGGAAATCGGGGACCGGAATTCGCCTGAGTAGTGGGATGCGGTTTCCGCAGCAAGCCCGTCTGGGAAACCACGGCCCAGAATTCCCTTTGCACCGATCTTGCACCAATCTGTCGATTGAACGTTGTTGCATGTTCGCGCTATCATGCGTGGTTAAATGGTTAGCCATGGCAAACGGTTAGCCAAGATAAACAAAATGCAACGCCCTATGGGCACCGGGGGAGGAACACGGACGTGAAGCTCGATACGCTCGAGATTGGAAAGGACGCCGTTGTCGCATCGGTGGCATCGGACGACCAGGCACTCCGACAACATATTTTGGACATGGGCCTAACGCCGGGCACCGAAGTCACCATGATGAAGTACGCCCCCATGGGCGACCCGCTCGAGATTCGCCTGCGTGGCTACGAGTTGACGCTGCGCAAGGACGATGCCGCTCGCATTGAGCTCGTAGATGTCCACGACACAGATACAGGTCCGCGCGCTAACGCCGCAATCGGCACGACGGAGCACCCGGCGCTCGGCGAGGGGACGTATTCGCCCCGCGCGGCAAAGACGGCCGTGCCCGAGGGCGCGCCGCTGCATTTTGCCCTCGCTGGCAACCAAAACTGCGGCAAGACCACGCTGTTCAACCAGCTGACGGGCTCCAACCAACACGTCGGTAACTTTCCCGGCGTGACGGTCGACCGCAAAGATGGCACTATCCGCAACCATCCCGAGGCGAGTGTCACCGACCTGCCTGGCATCTATTCGCTGTCGCCGTACACGGGCGAGGAGATCGTGAGCCGTCAATTCATCCTTGACGAAAACCCCGATGCCATCATCGACATCATCGACGCTACCAACATCGAGCGTAACCTGTACCTGACGCTGCAGCTTATGGAGCTCGATCGCCCCATGGTCATCGCGCTCAACATGATGGACGAGGTGACGACCAACGGCGGCGCCGTGGACGTCAATCTGCTCGAGAGCCTGCTGGGCGTGCCGGTTGTCCCCATTAGCGCTGCCCGCAACGAGGGTATCGGCGAGCTGGTGGATCATGCCTTGCACGTCGCGCGGTTCCGCGAACGTCCCGGCCGCTTGGACTTTTGCGCACCCGATGGTCCGGACGGCGGCGCGCTGCATCGCTGCATCCACGGCATCGCCAACCTTATCGAGGACCATGCCGCGACGGCGCACATTCCCGTGCGTTTCGCGGCGACCAAGCTGGTTGAGGGCGACGAGCTGGTAACCGAGGCGCTTCACCTGGACCGTAACGAGCTTGATGCCATCGAGCACATCATTACCCAGATGGAGGGCGAGGCCGGCACCGACCGTCTGTCCGCGCTGGCCGATATGCGCTTTAGCTTCATCGGCGACGTGTGTGGGCGCTGCGTCGTCAAGCCGCACGAGAGCCGCGAGCACGTGCGCTCCGTCAAGATTGACCGCATCCTGACGGGTCGTTACACAGCCATTCCGGCGTTCCTGGTGATCATGGGCCTCGTCTTTTGGCTGACGTTTGGCGTGATCGGCGCGGCGTTGCAGGGACTCATGGAGGACGGTATCGCTGCCATCATCGCCTCGGCCGATGCGGGCCTCAAGGCGTTCGGCACCAACGACGTGGTGCGCTCGCTGGCTGTCGACGGCGTGCTTACGGGTGTGGGCAGCGTGCTGACCTTCCTGCCGATTATCGTCGTGCTCTTCTTGTTCCTCTCCATTTTGGAAGACTCCGGCTACATGGCGCGCGTTGCCTTTGTCATGGATAAGGTACTTCGTCGCTTTGGCCTGTCGGGCCGCAGCTTTGTGCCCATGCTCGTCGGTTTTGGCTGCACCGTGCCGGCTATCATGTCGACCCGTACGCTCCCATCCGAGCACGACCGCAAGATGACGGTCATGCTCACGCCGTTCATGAGCTGCTCGGCCAAGTTGCCGGTCTACGGCCTGCTGTGCGGGGCGTTTTTCCCGCAGGCGACGGTCCCCGCCATGGTCTCGCTCTATTTGATTGGCATTGCGGTCGGTTGCATCGCGGCTTTGGTGCTCAACCGCACGGCATTTAAGGGCGACCCGGTGCCGTTTATCATGGAGCTTCCCAATTACCGTCTGCCGAGCGTCAAGACGACAGTGATGCTGGCATGGGATAAAGCCAAGGATTTTATTACCAAGGCCTTTACCATTATCTTTGCCGCTACCGTGGTCATCTGGTTCCTTCAGACGTTCGATATCCGCTTTAATGTGGTCGCCGATCAGTCGCAGAGTCTGCTTGCGGGTCTCGGCAGCATCATCGCGCCGGCGCTAACGCCGCTTGGGTTTGGCGACTGGCGTGCATCCACGGCGCTCGTCACCGGACTTATCGCCAAGGAGAGTGTCATCTCGACTCTCACGGTACTTTTGGGCGCGACCTCGCCCGCGGCACTGTCGACCATGTTTTCGCCGTTTACTGCCTATGTGTTCCTGGTCTTTACGTTGCTGTACCCGCCGTGCGTGGCTGCGATCGGCGCCGTCAAGAGCGAGCTGGGCGCGCGCTACGCCGTTGCCGTATTCGCGTTTCAGGTGACGGTCGCCTGGATCGTAGCGTTTGTCGTGCATTCGGCGGGCATATTGCTGGGGTTGGCTTAGTTATTTATTGACGGTGCAACCTCTGTGTATCGAATTGTTTTCGGCCCCGCATCTGTTGCTGACGGATGCGGGGCCGTTGCTATATAATCGCCTCCGCTCAAAATGATTGGAGACGTTATATATGAGTCGGGCAAGGCAAGACGGCATCACGCTCAGGCAGTGGCTCCCGCTCGTCGGGCTCACCTGCTGTGCGTTCGTGTTCAACACGTCGGAGTTTATGCCCATCGGCCTTTTGACTGATATCGCCGCGTCGTTCTC
>JAEZNV010000060.1 GCA_023441725.1 Actinomycetes bacterium
TGGATTTGGACAATCGTTCCAAGCACTTGCTGCGCGTGCAGGATATGCCCCCGTATCGCAGCGAGATCTGTCTTCCCGTGTTTTACGGCACGCAGGTCCTTGGCGTGTTGGAAGTTGGCTGGAAACGCCCCCAGGCGCCACTTGCCTATGACGTGAACGTGCTCGAGGTCATCTGCGATTATCTGTCTATTCAGCTGGTCGGCATGGCGTCGAGCTTACGTTCGCGCCGCACGGCGGAGCTCGGCCGCTCGCTCAATTTGCTGCGCGACGAACTGTTTACCTATCTCGATGATCCCGTTGCCGCCTCGCGAGCGGTGTCGACGGAAATCTGCACGGTGCTCAATTGTCATTTCTGCCCCGTGGAGTATGATGCGGGCCTCGAAACCTATGTCATCGATTTTGAGGGCGGCAGTCGTGTGGCGCTGCCGGACGATCCGGAGTCACTCTTCTTTTCTGTCACGGCGCCAGCAGCGCGCCTGGGGGCAGCCCCCGACGGGTTTGAGACATCGGTGTTGGGCGGGACGAGCGCTGACGACCTCAAGCACGTGCGCCTTACACGTGTGGACGAATCCACGTCTATGGGTTCATGGTTGAGGGCCCACGGCCTACCGTGTCAGGGGCTTTATGTCGACTCCGGCATCGAAGCGGGGCGCTACCACTCGGAAGCGGATGGCAAACGAAGCAACGATGCGATTGTTCCCGCTGATATCGCCAAGGGGCCGACGAGGCGCGCTTTGCTGCTCCGCGATGGCAGCCAAGAACCAATTGACGACCTTGAATACGGCTACCTGGTGCATCTGGCGCATGACTTTGAGCTGATCTATGAAGGCGAGTCTCAAAAGCGCGAAGAGCGTCATATCGCTCAGACGCTTCAGATTGGCATGAGAAATTCGCTTGGTGACGTTCCGGGCATTGCAACCGATTCGGTATACCTATCGGCAACGAATTCTGCGTTGGTCGGCGGCGACTTCTATACGCTTGTCCGTCTTCCCGACGATTGTGCCGTAATGATTTTGGGCGATGTATCCGGCAAGGGGATTGAGGCGGCGTCGATGTCGGCGCTCGTCAAGACGGCGCTGACGGCCTATGCCTGGGAGGGTGCAGGGCCTGCCCGTATGGCACGCTCGCTCAATAGCATGCTCATGGGCTTTTCGAGGGTCGAGACGTTTGTGACGGCGTTTATCGCCAAGATCGATCTTAAAGCGGGCCGCGCTACTTATTGCTCTGCGGGACATCCTCCCACTATGGTCATTAGGCCGTCGTCGACGCCGCGTGGCGGCGGCGAGACCTGCGGGGGAGAAGTGGAGCTCCTTGGGTGCCAATCGGGCGTGATCGGTGCCTTTGAGAGCATGGTCTACGAGACGGGCGTGTTTACATTCGCTCCTGGTGACATGCTATTTATGTATACCGACGGAACAATCGAAGCACGTGATCGCTCGGGTGCTTTCTTTGGCGAACAACGCCTTCGCGACCTTCTGCTCTCTGTCTCGGGTGAGGGCGTATCGGGAATCTGCGGCAAGGTCTTGGGCGAGCTTGACCGCTTTACCGAGGCGGCGCTGGACGATGACATCGCGCTGGTTTCCCTTGAGTTTTTACGGGGTCGATCGTAGGTCACGACGCCTGACGGGCGAAATCTGCGCGGTTGCAGATACGTGTGCATCGAGCGAGCTCTTTTGGGGAACCATGGTCGTATGAATGAGTGGAATGACATAGCGGTTTTGACGCCACCGGGCGATATCGACATCGCCTCGGTGCCCGCACTGCGCCGACGGTTGGATAATTTGATCGACCGGGGCGTGCGTCGTGTTGTCATCAATTGCCAGACCGTGGGCTTTATCGACTCGACGGGTTTGGCGTTTTTGCTTACACGTGCTAGAGAGCTTATGAGGCATGAGGGGCTGCTTTCGCTCGTTAACGCCTCCGATGAGGTCGTTCGCTTTTTGGAAATTGCCCGACTTGTTGACATCCTTCATGTCGCGGGCCCGGCGCGGGAGTCGATTCCCGCCATTCCGGTGGGGGAGTTGCCGCGATGGAGCAAGAGCGTCGAAGTGCAGCGAGGCATCGAGAATCTCCCGTATTATCGGCATCGTGTGGCCGAGCTCCTCGAATCGCTTCCCCTGAGGCGTGATGAGCGCTATGACGTCGCATTGGCGTTGGGTGAGGCATTGGGTAACGCATATGACCATGCGGGCGGTGTTGGCTGCATCCTGACGGTTCAGGCCTATGGGGACCGTGTTGTGCTCGAGGTGCTTGATCGGGGCGCTGGCTATTCTATCGATGGGGCGAGCGAACCGGTAACATCCGAGGAACGCGGACGCGGTATCAAGCTTATGCGTATGCTCGTCGATAATGTGGAAGTTGCCCGTCGTACAGATGGCGCCGGCACACGTGTTCGGATGGTGAAGCTGTTTAGCTCAGCATTGGAATCGTGTGCTTAGGGTCTTGGCTTGGCGCTATTTACCTGCATGAACTTGCTTTGAGCAACTTTTTTGAAAAAAGTACTTGCGTCTTTAGGACAACTCGCGTAAATTAATAACCCGCAAGCGGACATGGCTCAGTTGGTAGAGCACAACCTTGCCAAGGTTGGGGTCGCGGGTTCGAGCCCCGTTGTCCGCTCCATTGCATTTCCGGACCGTCTCAAGCGGTCCTTTTTCGGCGAAGTGGCCAAGTGGTAAGGCAGAGGCCTGCAAAGCCTTTACCCCCGGTTCGAATCCGGGCTTCGCCTCCAGGCAACATCCGGGCGCTCCGGCGCCCGTTTTGTTTTACATA
>JAEZNV010000084.1 GCA_023441725.1 Actinomycetes bacterium
CCAGCCCGAGGGGATGTAGGGAAGCGATAGGAAAGACATAGATGCGGGCGTGTTGGCTAAAATGGGTCGGCCGGGATTGGTCAATCTCGGCCGACTATATTTGGCTAAATTATTCCGGCGCTAACACGCAAGACGAAGACGGCACATTCGCTCTGAATCCAGTGGCAATCATTTTATTTGCCGCGCTTGTGGTTGTCTGTGGAGTTGTTAGCTTTTTTATCCTGAGGGTACGCAAGACCTCCAGGAGAAGCGTGGCGCCTGCCGCTACGGTTGATTATGCGGCGTTCCGCTCTGCGGCTTCTCAGGGCGACAGTTCCGCTTGGGCTCAAGTGCATCCTCCGCAGACCTCGGTGCCTATAGACTGCCCCCGCTTTTGCGGCTCTTGCGGTGGCCCCCTCGTTCCTGGTACACGGTTCTGCCCGCATTGTGGCGCACCGGTAAAGCACTAAGCGCATGCCGGTGGAGCGATTAAAACAGAATTGCGACATGTTGATGGTCGCGGGCATCTTGGCGGTGCTCGCGACCATCGCGGATATGTTTCGCGATACCGTGGGATTCTCTTGCAACCCTATCTACTTGGTCCATGTCTTGGGGCACATCGCCTTTTTCTACGTAGCGTTTATGCTTGGCGACTATCTGATCGATCGGTTCCTGGTGGGGCGCAAAAGTGCTGACGATGTTCCTTGGCACAACCATGCTGGATGGTTTGACAACTTGTCCGCCATGGCATTCTCTAGCATTCCGCAGACGTACGCATTCGGCGGCATCGTAAAACTGGGCGCAATCATCTACGCCTGTTGGTCCCCGCTGTTGGTCCTGCTGTTCCCGGGCGTGATCTGGTGGGACACTCGCCAGCAGCTTTTGCAGTACAACGGCTTACCCAATGCCTTGTCGGACGGCGTCATCACCGACCGCCATCCAGCGCTCGATTCCTACCTGTACGGATGGTTTACCGACCTGGGCCGTGCGCTGGGAAGCGTTGATGCTGGGGTGTACGCCTTCTGCCTGGTACAGGCTTTTCTGACGGCGTGTGTCTTGGCGTGCTTCCCGCTCTGGGGTGCGAGCCGGGTGGCAAGCAGGAGGTCTACGGTCTTATGTTTCAGCAGTCCGCGTTGCTGATGCGTGACCACGGGGACGAGCTTCCGGAATGGCAGCGCCAAGAGATCGAGCGCGCCATCGGGGAGGATGGTAAGAACAACTACACGTGGTTTTTAACCGACTCCGTTAAAGACCCCACGTTTGGTAAGGCTGACGAGCTCGATTTTGCAGCCTATTTTGGCGCGTGGGTAGCGGGGCTCCTGCAGCATCCACTTTGTTATCTCGAGGCGTATCTGGGAGTGCAGATTGGCTGGTATGCCATGCCGGCGGCGGGAAGCGAGGCCTTGTCGCCCTATGTGACTCCTGTCGACGGGCACAATGTAAGCCATGTGTTTCCCCGCTCGCGGGACCTGGGATTGAACTGGTCCGATGCGACCTTGGGCCGCAGTGTCGAGTCTCTCGTCGTATGGTTTCAGTCGACGCCGGTCGGCATGCTTGTCGGCGCCAAGGCGCTTTGGTCGACCTGGGGTATGGCGTTTTTGCTGCTGGAGTTGAAGCGCCGGGCGCCCCAGAAGCTCTATCTGATGGCGCCGCTCGTTGCGGCAAACCTTGTTCTTTGGATCTCGCCGACATCGTATACGACCGAGTCGATGCGCTACCTGCTGCCGTTGGTGTTCTGGCTGCCCGTGAGTGCAGCGATGACTTTTGCCGGCGTTGCGTCGACCGAATAAAGCTGGCCCGCGTGCACTTCCGCACGCGGGCCAGCTCTCATCATGCGGTTAGTTGCGCCTGAGGTGGACGACCGTTTCGCAGTGGAAGGTTTGCGGGAATAGGTCGACCGGCGTGATCTTGACGGGGGAGAAGGTGCCCTCCTCGACAAAGCGCTTGAGGTCGCGGGCCAGAGTTGCCGGGTCGCAGCTCACGTAGGCGACATCGCGGGCACTCGTGCTCGCGATGAGGTCGATGGCCTCGGGCGCCAAGCCTGCGCGCGGCGGATCGACTACCAGGACGTCGGCGTCCTGATCGGGGAACTCGCGCACCGCATCGCCGCCGATGACGTCGACGTTATCGAGCTTGTTGATCTCCAGGTTGCGACGCAGGTCGCGCACGGCCGGGCCATAGGCTTCGACGGCGGCGACAAAATCGCAGCGGCGGGCGAGCGACAGGGTAAAGGTGCCGGCGCCGCAGTACAGATCCACGGCAAGCTCGTCTTCCTGCGGGTCGAGGGCGTCCATAACGAGCTCAATCAAAATCTCGGCGCCCTTGGTATTGACCTGGAAAAACGACGGGGCAGATAAGCGCATCTGGCCTTCGGCGATATTCTCGGTCCACGAGCCCTCGCCGGCGAGCATCTCGACTTTGGAGACACGGCGGGCTTTCTTTTCGCCCTTGCTCATCACACGCACGATGCTCGTGGGATGAGCGGCGTCCGCCAGCACGCGGGAGACCTGCGAGCGTGGAAAAGAGCCCGTGGGCGTCCAGAGCGCGACCTCGAGCGCTTTGGTGCGGCGCGATGCGCGAATGCCCACGCGCTCGAGGCCCAGGTCGTGGCTGCCGCTCAGATAGTTGAGCGCGCCGACGACCGATTTGAGCGCCTTGGGAAAACGCTTATCGAACAGCGGACACGCATCGACGGTCACGATTTTGCTGGGGTCGACACCGTGCATGCCAAGGCGCACGCGACCGTTGACGACGGTCGGTTCGAGCTCGATTTTATTGCGGTAGCCCCAGTCGTCCTTGGTGTGGCGGATGGGCTGTACCAACTCATCGACCTGCTCAGGAGCGAACTTGCCGATGCGCTCGAGCGTGGAGCGCAGGTTTTGCTCCTTGGCGGCGAGCTGTGCCGTGCGTGAGAGATTGCCCCACGAGCAGCCGCCGCAGATGCCCACGAAGGGGCAGGGAGGCTGAACGCGATCGGGGCTTGGCTCCAGAATCTCGGTGGTGCGGGCGCGCATGAACGACTTGCCGTCCTGTACGACCTCGGCCTCGACGGTGTCGCCTGCCACGGCGCCCTGCACAAAGACGGCCTTGCCGTTGTCGGCGTGCGCCAGCCCGTCGGCTCCGTAGGTCATCGATTCTATAGTGAGCTTCATATCCCTGCCTGTCATTCGCGTTGTTGTCCGCACCATGGTAGCAGGGAAAAGCGCCCCGCATCCGAGGCTTTCCTCAAATGCGGGGCGCTTCTACAAACTGCTTCTACAAACGTCTATTTCGTCTTGCCGGTAATGAGCGTCTTAAGACCCAGGCCGATCAGACCCAGTCCCATGCGCACGCGACCGGGGCGATGGCGCTCGATGGCCTTGGTCTTGCCGGTGGGCTTATCGCGACGGGCGTTCGGCTCGGGTGCGGGCTTGGTGACCTGCGGCTCGGGCCGAGGTACAGGTGCGGGCTTGGGCTCAATGACGGTCGCCTGGACCTTCTGAACCTCGGGCGCTTTCTCCGCGGCGGGCCCTGCGGCAGCCTCGGGCTCATTCACCGGGGGAGCGGCAACCGCTTCCGGTTTGGCAACTGCCCTATGTTCAACCTCGGCCTGAATAGCCTCCTCGGCCACACGTTCCTTCTCCTGCGCACGCTGCTGCGCGGCGGCCTCGGCGTTGCGATAGGCACGCTCCAGCAGAGCTTCCTGCGAGTTGAAGGGCTTCTCGTCCTCTTTGCGCTCCACGGGAACCCAGGTGCCGTCACTCGTCAGGCTGCGTGCCTTTACGTTGTCGCGCAGCTGCATGCCCATGTACTCGTGCACCAGGGCACGGCAGGTGGGGTCGAGCACGGGGAAGGCGATCTCCACGCGGTGCTCGGTGTTGCGCGTCATCATGTCGGCCGAGCTCAGATAGATCATGTCCGAGTCCACGCCAAAGGCGTAAACGCGCGCATGCTCCAAAAAGCGTCCGACGATAGAACGGACATGCACGTTCTCGGTCTTGCCCGGAACGCCCGGCTTGAGGCACGAGATGCCGCGGATGATCATGTCCACGCGGACTCCTGCGCACGATGCCTCAGCGATCTTGTCGATGACCTCGCGGTCGGTGAGCGAGTTGAGCTTAAAGAACACACGGGCGGGCTCGCCAACGAGGGCGCGCTGGATCTCGCGATCCAGGCCGCGCATGATGAGCGGCTTCAGGCCGACCGGCGCCACGCCCAGGAAGCGGTAATCGCCGCGCAGGTTGCCCAGCGACAGGTTGCGGAAGAACAAGTTGGCGTCCTCGCCGATGCCGGGATGCGCGGTCATGAGCATAAAGTCGCTGTAGAGTTTGGCCGTCTTCTCGTTAAAGTTGCCGGTGCCCAACAGCGTCAGGCGTGTAAGCGCCATGCCCTCGCGATAGGTGAGCTGGCAGATCTTGGAGTGGCACTTAAAGCCTTCGGAGCCGTAGATGACGGTGCAGCCTGCCTCTTCCAGACGCTCGGCCCACTCGATGTTGTTCTGCTCGTCGAAGCGGGCGCGGAGCTCCATGAGCACCGTGACCTCTTTGCCGTTCTCGGCGGCATCGATCAGCGACTCGCACAGGCGGCTCTGCTTGGCCACGCGGTAGAGCGTGATGCGCAGCGAGATGCACTCGGGGTCGT
>JAEZNV010000113.1 GCA_023441725.1 Actinomycetes bacterium
CGGTGCCCTTGAGGCCGTCGGCAATGATGATCTGGCAACCCGTAGCATACGGGGTAAAGCCGTTCTGGTAGGCGGTATCGATGTGCTCGAGCGCGTTTTTGCGGCTACCGACATAGAGCGTGTTGCAATCGGTGAGGAAGGGCTTGCCGCCCAGCTCCTTCACGACATCCGCGACGGCGCGGGCGTAGTTGGGGCGCAAAAAGCTCAGATTGCCCAGCTCGCCAAAGTGAATCTTGATGGCGACGAACTTGTTCTCAAAGTCGATCTGCTCAATACCGGCGCGGCGGATGAGGCGCTTGAGCTTGTCGAGCTGGCTCTCGCGAGCATGCGTGCGCAGGTTGGTGAAGTACACCTTAGCGGGTGCTGCGGGTGCAGTTGCGGTCATAGATCTATCCCCTCGGTCTATATGGCGTTACAGACATAAGGGGATGGTACCCGTTGAAGTAGGGTCAAAGTCAAGCGCGAAACCTAGTCGTTGGGGACAGACTTAAATGACTGAAACCACTCATTGGGGACAGACTTAAATGAGTGCCTCGCCACCTGGCAGCTAAGGACGCTCCTTTCCCGCCGGAAGCTGGGGACAGTCCTTGCCAGCCCAGCCGGCGAGCTGGCAAATCGGCAAAGACCGTCCCCGATGACTAGTCGTTTAAGAACGTCCCCGATGACTACTCTTGGACTTTGAGGGCTTCGGCCAGGCTGACGCGCTTGATGGAGCGCGTGTGCAGCAGCGCCACGACCAGGTAGGTCGCAAAGCCAATGCCGACGCATGCAGCCATGGACCAAGCGGGCACGTAGATCTCGATATTGCCGTTGTAGGCGAGCAGCATCGAGCGGAAGATGGCCGTGAGCGAGCCAATAATGACCGGCAGGCTCAGCACGAGCGACGCCGCCACGCACAGCGTAATCGAGCGGATGTACAGATGCGAGATCTCGCTATCGCGATAGCCAAAGACTTTCATGTAGCTGATCGAACGGGCGCTGTGGTCGATCACAGCCTTGGTCAGCAGGTACATAAACAGCAGGAAGATGAACACCGCAAGCCCAACCATCATTCCGATCATTTTGCTCATCATGCCGATGAACTGGTCACCCACGGCGCGCATGTCGTCGGGCGTGGTGTCGCCGGCAAAGTAACGAGCATCGAGGTCGAGCTTCTCGTCGCTCACATAGCCGTTAAAGTAGGCGGCGTCGTTGTCGAACAGCTCGTTAAAGTCATCGATACTCATATAGATATTCATGTCCGACTTGGAGCCCCAGACACAGTCCTTGCCCGCGTACTCAAGGGAATAATGCTCGCCCTCGTACTTGTCGCCGAGCGTGACCTTCTGACCCTCGCTCCAGCCAAACTTATCGAGCAGACCGCCGCCAAAGACGATGCGCCCATCGCCGACGTTGAGGTCTTTCCAATAGCGAGAATCGGATGAAATGCCGTAGACGGAAATCGTCTCCTCGCCATTTCCATCGCCGCGGTCGTATTGCAGCTGGTAAACAGCATATTTCTCAGCCTGCGCGATTGTGCCCCCGCCATTGTCGGTCGTATTGACCGGGTGGATATCGTCGTTGTCAGTGTCGATCTTAGAGGCTTTGTTAATCAGGCCGATGGCCTCATCGCGGTCGCAGCCGAGGGCATCGGCAAGGTCATCGAGGCGCGCGTAGAGCGCATCCTTCTTGTCCTGGACCTTGGCGAGCGCGTCCTGCGCCGCGGCCAGGCTCTCGGCAGACGAAGATGCGGTCGCGGTATCGGCTGCCGTCTGCGCTGCATCGGCCGCGTCGTCAAGCTCGTCATCGGCATCCTGGGCGGCAGAAAGCAGCGCGCCGTCAACCGACTGCAAGCGCTCGAGTGCCGACCACTGCTCGCGCTCCTCGGCGGTGCCCTCGAGCTCCAGCGGCGCCTTGAGCGTGTACTGGTGCTCGGCGACCAGGCTCGTCTCGAGGTTGTCCGCGTAGTGCGTCATCGTGGGCAGAATCGCCAGGCCAAAGAGCAGTAGCAGCGAGGCAAACGCGATGCCCACGAAGAGCGTGGCGAAGTTGCCCAGATTGCGCAGGAAGATACGCAGGCGGAAGCGCGAGACAAAACCCATGCGCTCCGGCAGCTGCAGACCGCGCTTGGTACCCGACTTGCCGCTCGCCTCGTGACGAAGGAACTGCAACGGCGTCTTGCCCATCTTGCGAAGCCGGCCCACCAGCGTGATGAGAATGAGCGCGGCGGCGGGAACCACGGCGCACTTCACAAAAATCTCCCAGCTCCAGTACACCTGGAAGGGCGGCAGGCCGTACGAACCGTAATAGAGGCTGCGCATGGGCTCGGTAAAGAACGCAATGCCGAGAGCGGTGCCCAAAAGAGCCGCGACCACGCCTACGATGGCGGGAAGCGCCAGGTAGTGAAGCACAATCTCGCGACGACTATAGCCGCTGGCGAGCAGCGTGCCGATGATGGCGCTCTCCTCCTCGATGGTGGTGTCGGTAAGGACCACAAAGACAAACGCCATGATCACGATGATGATGTCAAGCAACGTCATCCACATCATGGAGTCGCCGTCCACGTCGTCGCGCGCATAGCCAATGCCCTGGTTGGAATCGGCGTCGATGAGGTCGTCCACGCGCGCATCGGCATCGGTGAGCGCCTCGACCATATCTTGCTCGGCGTCGATGCGGTCTGCAGTGGAGAGATCGCGATTGGCAAAGGTGAAGGAGTAGGTGTAGGCGGGTGCGCCACCGGCATCCTCGAGCGCGGCAAAGCCGGCGTCGGTGACCTCGGCCACGCCATAGGTGATGGTGTTCACCGTAAAGTCCGAATTGTTGAGGAACAGCGCCTGGCTGTCGGGCTGGGTCATGATGCCGCAGATGGTGTAGGTGCGACCCTCGAGCTCGACTTTATCGCCCACGGACAGGTTGTTATTGGTGGCGAAGACACGGTCGATTGCCACCTCATCGTCCGTCTTGGGCTCCTTGCCCTCACAGTAGGACGCGATATCGACCTTGGTACGGTGCGCATAGGTGCGCAGCGTACGCTTGGTGCCGTCGTCGCCGGCGGTCTTTTTGATGATGGCGCCGATGGAGAAATTCTTGTAGAGCGCGACGCCGCCGACGTCACTGGCGGCATCCTCGGCAGCCTTGAGCTGGTCTTTGGTGGCCTCGAAGGAAGTGGTCACGCGGCCGTCCTCGATCGTGTACGCATCGCGCATGTCGTCGATAAGGCAGCCGATGGAATGCGCTGCGAGCAAAAAGCCCGAGGTAAGGGCGATGCTTCCGCACATAAGCAAAAAGATGCCCAGGTATTTGCCGATATTGCGGCGCAGCTCGCGCGGAAGACGTTTTGCGAGAGGTGTCATGGCGCCGCCTACCAATCGAGCTCGGCGGCCGCGACGGGCGACTCGTTGAGTTCATCCTCGACAATGCGACCGTCGCGCAGGCGCAGCACGCGGTTAGCCATGCGGGCGATGGCGGCGTTGTGCGTGACGATGATGATGGTGCAGCCGTAGGTGCGGTTGACATCCTCCATGAGCTGCAAGATTTCCTTGGACGTCTTGTAGTCAAGCGCGCCCGTGGGCTCGTCGCACAGCAGCAGGCCCGGGTTTTTGACGAGCGCACGGCCGATGGCGCAGCGCTGCTGTTGGCCGCCCGAGACCTGGCGCGGGAACTTGTTGCGGTGCTCGTAGAGGCCCAGCGAGCGTAGCAGGTCGTCAATGTCGAGCGGCTTTTTAGACAGGTGCGCCGTGACCTCGATGTTCTCCTTGATGGTGAGATCGGGCACCAGATTGTAGAACTGGAAGACAAAGCCCAGCTCGCGGCGGCGGTACTCACCCAGGTCGGCGGGCTTGAGCACTGTGAGGTCGCAGCCGTCCACCATGATGGAGCCGGCGTCGGCATCTTCCAGGCCACCGATCAGGTTAAGGAAGGTCGACTTGCCCGAGCCCGAAGGCCCCAGCATGACGCAGATCTCGCCGCGATTGATGGACGTGTCGATGCCGTCGAGCACCGTCAGGCGCGCGTCACCGTCGCCGTAGTGCTTCTTGAGCCCCTTGACCTGGACGTAGGTTTGCTTCGTCGCCATGCTATCCCCCATTGTTAGCCTCGTACTACTTTATAAACGTAATAGTAAACCTTGGCGAACTATTTTGGAGCGAGGCCTGGGATTTATTTCAGACTAGTCATTGGGGACGTTCTTAAATGACTAGTCGCAAGGGACACTCTTTCGCCGCCCGGCAGTTGGGGACATTCCTTTCCTACCGGCAGTTGGGGACAGTCCTTGGCAACCCGACCGGCAAGCCGGCGGTTCGGCAAAGACTGTCCCCGATGACTAGTCGTTTAAGTCTGTCCCCAATGACCACTCTTGGTCGTTTAAGTCTGTCCCCAATGAGTACCCAATGACTAGGTGTCTAGGCGTGGGATTTGGTGCGTGCGAGGGCTAGGCCTACGGCGGCGATGGCCGCAGCAAAGAGCACCGTGACGCCCAGATCACAAGCGATGTCGCCCAGCACGGTGGACGTCAGGTCCGCGGCGAGTGCCTTGCTGATCGCGTCGTTCACCCAATATATCGGCACAAAATGCGCCACCGTCTGCACGGCCGGGCCCATCAGCGACAGTGGCATCCAGGCGCCGCCCAAAAACGTCATGAGCATGCCAAGCAGGTTGCCCACGCCGTTGAGCAGCTCCTCGCGTGCGCCCAAGCTCGACAGCGTAAAGCCAACGGCCAGAGGCGTGCACGCCAGCGCAAACGTCGCCGCCAGCGCCAGGCACACACGGCCCACGCCGACTTCGGCAACCGCGCCGGCAAAGCCCACGACGCCCATCATGCTCGACACGAGCCAAATGCAGACGGTGAGCACCGCGGCAGCCGCGAACACGGCGAGCGAACGCTGGCGCTCGGAGACCGGGCCGGCCTCCATGCGGCGCACGCGCTCGGGCTCGTTCATGCCCGAGAACACCAATCCCACCGACACGATGACCGACGAGATAATCGCGTACGCGCCAAAGTTGAAATACGACTCGAGCGTGGCGGCGGCTGTCGAGTCAACCTTGACCTGCTCGATCTCGACCTTGGCGCACTTCGCGGCCGCATGCTCGGCAGCCTTGGCGACGCTACCGTTAGAGGCGGCGGGCTCAAGTGCGGCCGCAGCGCCCGCGAGCGAGATCCAGCGCGAGGCCTCGGCAGACGAAAGCGCTGCCGCCATGGTGCCGGCGCCGTAGGTCACATCGAGCTTGGGCAGAGACTCCCCCGCGCGGGCGGCTGCAACAAGGTCTCCCTCAAACCCCTCCGGGATAAAGAACACGCAGTCGGCGCTGCCCTTGGCGCTGTTGCTCTTGGCGAGCGCATCCGCAAGGTCGTACGTGTCGTCGCCGACGCCCGTGACCAGGTCAAAGCGCGAGCTCAGATGCTTGGTAAGCGCCCGCGAAAGGTCGCTATTGTCGCGGTCGACCACGATCACGTTGGTGTCGTAGGGCTTGTACTCGGTAAGCTGCGACGAGTTCCAGCTCACCGAGGCCGCGATGAATACGCCCATGAGCGAGATGAACACCGTATAGATGAGCAGGTAGAACGGGTGCGCCAGCGCCATGCGAAGCGCGGTCTTAAAGGTGCTCATAGCGGCTCCTTCCAAAGATCAGCGTAGCGGCGGCAACAAACACCAGGGCCATCAGGACGAGCGCGCCGGCGCGAACGGCGAAGGGCCCCAGGTCCTCAAAGAAATACAGACGGTTGAACATGTCGCAGATAAGCTTGACGGGATTGAGCCAGCACTCGGCCGGGCAGGCGCGGGCGACGTCGTCGGCAAGCGCCATCGCCGGCTCGCCGTAGAGGCCGGCGAACAGGGCGCACGTGGTGGCAAAGCCCGTGAGGATGCCGGACTTGGACGCCTTGCCGCCCTTAACGGGAAGCGTGCCCACAAAGAGCCCCAAGCCCGTGGCGGCAAGCGCGGAAGCGGCGCCGCCCACCAGGCACAGCCCCTCGCGCCCGCCAAAGTCGACGTCCACGACCAGGCGCACGTAGCCGATCGCAATCGTCATCGAGGCGAAGGAGACCAGCCACGAGCCCACAAAGATACCGGCCAGCGACGCCGTCTTGGAAAGACCGCCCACACAGCGACGCGCACCAAGGCCCGACAGATTGGGCTGCAGATCGACGACGCTCAGGGCGGCAAACTCGGCAGACATCATCGCGACCAGGCCAAAGAGCGCGTAGTAGTAGATGACCGTGCCATCGGGCGTGGTGCGTGTCAGGCTTACGCGGCGGGTGCCGCCCTCGAGCGACAGGGCGCGCGCAACCGCCTCCGGGTCGGCGAGCGCCG
>JAEZNV010000104.1 GCA_023441725.1 Actinomycetes bacterium
TGAGGGCCGAAAGCACGGCGGGATGGTCGGCCGAAGGCACATCGCGGAAATATTCGTCCTGGAAAAGCGGCTTGGGCTTGCGGCGGCGCAGCTTGAGCACAACGATTGTGCCGGTAAAGGCCACCGCTGCGACAACACTTAACACGGCAAGCGCATTGGAAATCACGCGAGCGTGAGCGCGGCGGGCGTTAGCTTCGTCGGCCCACGCCTTCTCCTCGCTCAGGATTGTCGGCATGCGCTCCTCACTTGAAGCGGAAAGCCATGGCACCCAGTCGCTGGGGAAGGCGATGCGCGCCTCGGCGAATTCGCCCTGATGCACGCAGGGAATGGTATAGGTGACCATGGGTTCATCCGCATCGAGTGACACGTCGCCCGTCAGCGGACCGTGACCCCATGCGCGGAAGTTATCGCCCTTGACGGCCGCCGTCCCGGCAGCGGCGTTTGCGAAGTACACTTCCATCTCGACATCGTCGGAATCCGCGGACCAGCCGTCACCCACGAACTTCCAGTAGAGCTCGGCGGTATCGGCCCAGTTCATGACCGCACCGGTCATGGTGTAGCTCACGTAATAGATCGCGCTATCGCCGCTCTCGTGGGGGCTGAAAACCTTGATCTTTACGCCGCCGTCGGACTGCTCGACCGTATAGACGCCGCTGTCGCCTTTGTTTGCATAGTCGACCCTGTTAAACGCGGCATCGTCTTCCTCGACGCTCAGCACGTCGACACCCGCCGCACCGCCCTGCTGGTTGGTGCCCGCATTGATCTCCCAATACACGCCGTTGATGTCGTCGTCGAAATCAAACCGACGTCCCTCGACAACGGTCAGCGATCCATCGGCCTCGACCGTGGCACCGATATAGGTTTGGGTCATGGAATAGCCGTCGGCGTGCGCGGCGGCGGGCAGTAGCAACAATGCAAGCGCGACGAGTGCGCAGACGGAAGCAAATCGCGCGAATAGGCGACGCTGCCGACAGGTCTTGGCAACGGGGGCGTTCATAGGCATATCCTTTGTCTGTAAAACCAACAGCGCCATTGTCCCACGTTTGCGGGTACGCATGACGAACATCTAGGCGACCGGAGCGCCAAACGGGATGAAAGTCACGCCCGCACCCCGGCAGCTAGTCATTGGGGACGTTCTTAAATGACTAGTCATTAGGGACACCCTTGGCATGGCCTGCGCCAGCAATAGATACCACTCCACAGCTCCGTCACAGGTGTAGCGGCTTTGTGTGGGCGCGGCATGCGCTGATTGAGCCGCCAGCCGAGGGGCATAAAGCAGTTGAGCGAAAACGGTTTGCCCCTTTGCCGTTCGCTCGAGGATCATGTCCCCCTTTTCCGCGGAAACCCCGGCAGTTGCGAAGAGCTGCCGGGGTTTCTGTCGTCTAAGGCGCCGAATTGATGGACAGGAATCAAAGCGCCGAGTCTGCGGCCCGCCATACGCAATGCGGGGCTTCGACAACTTGCGGACCACAGTGACGTCTCCCCATCGCGCCCCGCGCTATACTCGTCCGCATGGATATCAAAGCACGCAACATAGCAACGCCCGCCGCGGACGCGCCAACGACGCCGGCCGCCTCTGCCCCCGCGCCCGTCGTGGGCCGTTTTGCCCCGTCGCCCTCGGGCCGCATGCACCTGGGCAACGTGTTCAGTTGCCTGTGCGCGTGGCTTTCGGCCCGCAGCCAGGGCGGCCGCATCGTACTGCGCATCGAGGACCTGGACGATCGCTGCAAGCGCCCGGAACTTGCCGCTCAACTGATTGACGACCTGGCCTGGCTGGGGCTTGAGTGGGACGAAGGCCCCTACTACCAGCACGATCGCCTGGACTTGTACGAGGACGCCCTGCACCAGCTGCAAGACGCCGGCCTCACCTACCCCTGCTTTTGCACGCGCGCCGAACTCCACGCCGCGAGCGCGCCGCACGCCAGCGACGGCACGCCCATCTATCGCGGCTCCTGCCGAGGGCTTTCGGCCGAAGAAGTCGCCCGCCGCAGTGCCCTGCGCGCCCCGGCCACGCGCCTGCGCGTGCCCGCCGTCGACGACCTCGCAGACGATGTGATCGAATTCGTGGACCGCACGTACGGGGCCCAATGCGAAGCGCTCGCCACCGAATGCGGCGACTTTTTGGTGCGCCGCAGCGACGGCGTGTTTGCCTATCAGCTGGCCGTGGTGGTCGATGACGCCGCCATGGGTGTTACCGAGATCATACGCGGATGCGACCTGCTTGGCTCCACACCACGCCAGATCTACCTGCAGCATCTGCTGGGCCTTCCCACGCCGCACTACGCGCACATTCCGCTGCTCATGTCACCGGACGGCCGCCGCCTTTCCAAGCGCGACCGCGATCTGGACCTGGGCGAACTACGCGCCCGCTTTGGCACGCCCGAGGCACTACTGGGCTGGCTCGCCGGGCAAACGGGCATCGCACCGGACACCACACCGCGCTCTGCCAAGCAGCTGGTCGAATACTTTAGCTGGGACGTCATCCGTGCGCATCGCGAGAACATCACTGTAACTGCCGAGTAGCCAAACGCCTCGCCCCTACGCAACATCCCAGGGCTGGAGTTCGTCGCCCAGGCGAACGATGCAGTCGTAGAGCACGGTGTGGCGCTCGGCCGGGTTGGCATCCCGATGGAAATGCCCGTAGTACCAGCGTTTGTAATCCAAGTGGTCTTCCAGCTCATCGAAAAATGCCGTAAGCCGATCAACGGCGGGGTAATTCCAGCCGGGTGCCGGATAAAGCGTGGGCGAAAGCATGCGCGTAGAGCAGGTGTGGGTGATCACGTAGTCGACCTTCCAGCCCACGCTGTCGAGCTTTGCCCGCGCCTCCTCAAAGTTGCGCTCGTCCGGCAGCTCCTGTGGCCACCAGCTGGAATACGGTATGCGGTATTCCTTATCCACGCTCGTGGCACCGCCCATGGTAAAGATCGTTGAGCCGTCGAGCTCAAAAACCTCACCGCGCGTCAGGCGCCGTATGGGCGAGGTATCCGACAGGCGCTGCGTCAGCCCACCGTGCCACAGCTCCATGGGACGCTCCGCCCAGTGATCGAAACGCTCGTGGTTGCCGTCGACGAACAGCACGGTATAGGGGCGCGATTCCAGCCAAGCGATATCGGTGCATTCCTCGGCAGAGAAATCCCACGGAAAGCCAAAGTCGCCCGCGACAATCAGATAGTCGTCGCTCGTCAGGCTATCCCCAAGCTCCCAATCGTGCAGCTTTTGCATGTCGAGGCCGCCATGGACGTCGCCCGTCACATAGACCGTCATCGGATTACCACTTCCCTGTAAGTCGCTAGACCGCATTCTGCACGATCACTAAGCCAACCGTTCCAGCCCTTCCACCCCTTAGGGCTTACCCTTCGTTCTTCCATCCAAACGGGTCAAGCACCCAAAAAACCAGATCGAGCACGCCGCCGGTCATCATGGCGCCGGCAAGGGCCATGCAAACGTGCAGAGAGCTGGCACTTCGGAGCACGTCGAATGGCCCCAGAACAGCCAGCAGCGCAACCGCTGCGCCGACAAGGCACAGCGCGAGGCACGGCCCTGCGTCCCTGACGCACTTCTTTGCGAGATGCTTGGTGTTGTCACTCATCAATATCGAACTCCTTAGAGGGTCGTCGTTCAGATGCATGCCGCCGCGGCAGAGCAGGGCAGCAGGGAAAGTGTCACATGCCGTGCGGACATCAATGGAGAAACCGCCTGCACGACCAACCCTTGACGCCGCTTTGCTACCGGCACCCCATCCCCCGCTATTGAGGTCTAATACTTTTCCCACCGCTACCCAAAAACTCATCCAACATTAATCTTGGCTCAAGAATCGCTTAATCTATAACCTGCACTATAGAGTTCGACCAAGGGCGGGGCGGCGCCGCGCAACGCAGGCCGCCGAACGCAACGCTCGCGCCC
>JAEZNV010000138.1 GCA_023441725.1 Actinomycetes bacterium
GCGCGGTGAGCTACTATTTGTTCAAAACCTTTTGAAAGATTGCGAGCGGCATGTCTGACGACTTCTACACCATGGTCGATTCCGGTGATCCGGCACCCGACAACGAGCACATCACCGGCGTGCGCGAGGAACGCAACGAGGGTGAGCAGGACACCGCACAAGCACCGAAGGCCATGTATGCGGCGCGCATCGCGGTCTACGATGACATGCTGTCGACACCGCGTGTCATCGTCATCGAACCGCAAGACGTCCGTACCTACCTGGAAGAGACAACCAACACCGTCTATCAGTGCATGAAAGAGCAGGGAGGACGCATTTCGCTGATGGTTATCCGCGAGATTGTCGAAAACTTTATCCACGCGCATTTTGCAGAGCCCATCATCTCGATTCTCGACGGTGGCGATACCATCCGCTTTGCCGATCAGGGTCCGGGCATCGACGACAAAGAGCGTGCCTTCGATTTTGGCGTAACCAGCGCAAACAGCAAGATGAAACGGTATATCCGCGGTACCGGCGCCGGGTTTCCGATGGTACAGGAGTACTTGGAAAACGCCGGCGGCGCCGTCTCCATCGAGGACAACATGGGCAACGGCACCGTCGTGACGGTAAGCCTGAACCCCAAGCGCGTTCAGGAAATCGAGCGTGCTGGCGGGCGCGGGGCAGCCGTGCGACCCGAAACGGAGCAGCAGGCATATCCCATGCCGGGCGCCTTCGCGCAGCAGCCCGCAGCAATGCAGCAGGTGCAACAGCAAATGCCCCCTATGCTGCAGCCTGGCATGCCCCCCGTGCAAGAGCCCCAGACACCCTCGGGCGCGATTCCCCAGAACATACCCGACGCAATGCCAGCGATGGGCCAGGATGTGGGAACCTTGCAGCAGATGGCGGGTGCATCGACTGCACAGCAGATATCCTATCAACCGAACCCACAAGGGTATCCGGCTCAATACGCGCCGCAAACGGGATATGCACAGGCATACCCCCAGCAATACCCGCTGGGATACCAGCAGCCATACCAACAGATGCCACAGGCGCAGTACAACCCATGGGCCCAGCAGATGCCTCCGCAGCCTTACCAACAGTGGCCTCAAAGTTTTCAACAGCAGCTGCTGCCCATGCAGAGTTCTCAACAACCAGCAGCTCAAATGATGTATCCTAATGCGGCGAATCAATATGCACAGCCGCAGCAAGACGTATTTGTGAGCGAGCGCGGCGAAGCGGCACTGGGCTATCTGGCTCAAAACCAGGAGTGTGGCGCAACCGACCTGGCGCGAGCGTTTGGAAACTCAGCGCCCACGTGGTCGCGAACGCTCAACGACTTGGCACAGGCCGGCTTGGTAATCAAACATGGCCAGAAATATCATCTGACCGAGATAGGCAGCGCTCGCGTGCGAGCCCAAAGCTAAGGAACGGGAGAAACAGTGGACGAGGAAGCAAGCATCATCCTGGGAGATGCCATCGCCTTTTGTCAGCGCGACGGCCAAGATGCACGCCTCATCAATATGCTGGGACAATCGCGCGCTGTGAGTTTAACCGAGGACACTCTGACGATTGAGGCCCCTTCACGCTTTGCCATCGCCCAGCTCAAAAAGCATCAGCCGACCATCGAGGCGTACCTAGAAGAGATAGCCTTTGCACCGATTGCGCTCAATATCGTGGCACCGCAAGGCACCTCGGCAAATACGGCCCTGGACACTCACCCGGCAGCGACCGTCACCGCAGCGGCAACGCCGGTGCCCGAGCCTCGATGCGACGATGTTTCCCGTGAAACCTTGGCACCGCAGCCGACCGCTTCGGTCGCACCGGTGGCAGAGCCGGCCCCCTCGCCCATCCCGACCGCCACGCACATGCCCGTCGCACACGAGGCGACACCCGGGGAGGAATCGGGCATTGCAATCAAAAACACGTTGTCCGCCGACGATTTCCGCCGCATGATGACCCAAATGAATGGCAGGCCACCGGCGAAAAGCGCGAGTTCGTCCGCAGCGCCGGCAGCACCTTCGGCGGCGGCCCCGGCGGCAGTCGAGAAAAACGCAGACGGGGCACCCCTCGCGGCGAATTCGAAATTCACGTTTGAAAACTTCGTCTTCGGACCGGAGAACAGTCTTGCCTACCGATCGGCGCTCAAATTCGCCATGCTTGCAGACACGCCCGGTACCTGCACGTCGCTGTTCATCTACGGCAAATCGGGCCTGGGCAAGACGCACCTGCTGCTCGCCATCAAAAATGAGCTGGCAGAGAAATCGCCCGAGATCAAGGTGAAGTACGCCAACTCGCAGGCATATCTGGACGATTTGATGACGGAATTCGACCGGCAAAAGAAGAGCAACGCCCCCATTATGCAGGCGTACCACGGCGTCGACGTGCTCATCATCGATGACATCCAGAACATCATCGGCAAGCGCGCGAGCGTGGATTACTTCTTCCAGTTGATGGACGAATTCATCCGTAACAACAAGAAGGTCGTGATCGCCGCCGACCGCGCTCCCAAGGACCTTAATATGGACGAGCGCCTGACCAGTCGCTTTAATGCCGGTCTGCTGTGTCTGGTGGCGGAGCCCAGCTACGAGATGAAGTACAAGATCTTGCAGCGTTATTACGAGAATACGATCGCCGCCGCACCCGAGGCAGGCAACGACTCGCTGCTGGCGGCCTACGGGGGCGACGGCGGACATCTGACCGACGCGCACTTTAAACACATGGCCGAGGTCTCGGGCACCAACATTCGCGAGCTCGAGAGCTTTTGCGAGCGTTGTGCCGGCGAAGCGGGCGATCGCGAGCGCGAGGGCAGGGAACTCACCTTTGACGACATCGACGCCATCGCCAACCAGTACTTCGACACATCGGCCAAGAAGATCAATGTGCAGACGGTCCAGTCCGTCATCGAGGAGCAATACGGTGTGACGCACGAGGAACTCATCGGGCCTCGCCGCAACGCCAATATCGCCAAGGCGCGCCATATCGCTATCTACCTGGCGATCGAGATGTGCGAGATGACGACAACGGCCGTGGGCGCCGAGTTTGGCAACCGAAACCACTCGACCGTCAGCACGAGCTATAAAAAGGTTCAGAAGATGATTCAGGAAGACCGGACTGTTACCGAAGACCTCAAGTCGCTGCGCGATAAAATAACACTGCGCTCGTAGGTAAATGGACACACCTGTTGAAAACTTGTCGAAACGGCGGTTATAAGGTGTCAAAAACTCGAGCCGCGGTGATGAAAAGTTTTGCGCAGGTTTTGAACGTGGAAAACATACCCGGTTGCACACAGGTTCCTGTCGATTCTCTTTTTAGGGCTGACCTGCACTTTTAGGAGTAATCAACAGTTTCGTCAGTACTATTACTATTAGTAAGATATTTATATCTATAGAAAGGTATTAAAAGATGAAATTCACCGTCAGCCAGAGCTCGCTTACGCAAGCCATCGGCGTCGTTATGAAAGGCGTCGCTTCGGCATCCACCCTTCCCATTCTGTCGGGCGTGCTCGTCAAGGCACAAGACGGCATCTTGGAATTCCAGACCTCCAACTACACCATCTCGATTCGTCACCGCATTGCGGCTCATGTCGAAGAGGAGGGCGAGATGGTGATTCCCTGCAAGATGCTCTCCAACATCACCAAGACCCTTCCCGATGCCCCGGTCACCTTTGAGCTGTCCGAGCGTCAGGTTTTGATTGGCTGCGAGAAGAGCTCTTTTCGCCTCAACACGCTCGATGCCAACGACTTTCCCGAGTTCCCGGCATACGCTATCGAGAGCGCCGTCGAACTGCCGACCGATATCCTGTCCGAAATGGTGAGTCGCGTATGGCGCGTAACCTCGACTGACAAGGCCCGTCCCATCCTGGGTGGCGTGCACATGAAGGTCGAGAACAACACCGTGCGCCTGGTCGCGACCGATTCCTTCCGACTGGCCGTGTGCGATACGCAGGTCGAGACCTCGACCCTCGAAGGTTCCTTTGAGCTCAACGTGCCTGCCGACGCCTTCAACGACGCCCTGAACATCATGGCCAGCCAGGCGACCATCATGATCGGCGCCACCGACACCCAGGTTGTCTTTGAGGCCGGCAACACCACCTACGTGTCGCGTCGCATCGAGGGCGTATATCCCAATTACAAGCAGCTCATCCCCGATTCGTGCGTGACGAGCGTCAAGATCGACGTAGCCGCCTTTAACGCCGCCCTTAAGCGTGTGGCCGTTATCGCGAGCGCCAACCCCGCCGTCAAGTTTGAGATTGACGTCGAGAACGGCCAGATGGGCCTGTCCTCCATTTCCAACGACCAGGACCTGGCGCAGGAGACGATCGATGTCGAGGCCGAGGGCGAGTCGGGCACCATCGCCTTCAACTACCACTACATCTTTGGCTGCCTCAATGCCCTGTCCAAGGAGAAGGAGATCACGCTGGAGCTCAAGAGCTATTCGCAGGCTGGCATCTTCAAGTCCTACGACAAGATCAACTACCTGTACCTGGTCATGCCGGTACGCATCTAACGCTGCCCATGACCATGTTCGCACGCGATCTTTCCGTTGCGCGCTATCGCAGCTTCGACAGTTATCGCCTTGCCCTGAGCGACGGTGTGACAGTGCTCGCAGGTCCCAACGCGGCGGGAAAGACCAACCTCATAGAGGCGCTGCAGCTACTGACGAGTGGCGCCTCGTTTAGGCATCCGACCGCAGCCGAGCTCGTGCACGACGGCGTGGGCTCATGCAAGGTCGAGCTGAGGCTCGAAGGCGATGGGCGCGTGCTGGACATGGGACTGAGCGTGGAAGATGGCAAGCGTTCGTTTAGTCGCAACGGCAAGCGCTGCGCTGCGTCCGGTGTGCGCGGGGTACTGCCGAGCGTTCTGTTTTGCCCGGACCACCTGGATATGGTCAAGCGGGGTGCCAGTGTGCGCCGCGCCGCACTTGACGACTTTGGCGTTCAGCTGAGCGCGCGCTATGCCGATCTGGCTAGTGCCTACGGGCGCTGCGTGACCCAGCGCAATGCCCTGCTCAAGGAGACCTGGTGCTGCCGCGAGATGCTCGGCGCCTGGAACGAATCTATTGCCCGCGCCGGTTCGGCCCTGCTCGTGCACCGTCTGGCTCTGCTCGACCGGCTGTCGGGCCATGTGCGTGACGCCTATGGCCGCGTGGCATCCGGCGAGCCCGCCGGCGTGTCCTATGTGTCCACGCTTGGCGACCTGCCTCGCACCGAGGATCGCGACGAGCTCAGGGGCTGGGCGTATGAGCACATGCTCTCGGCGCTCGATGAGCGCGCCGACGAGGAGATCCGTCGCGGCGTGACGCTCGTGGGTCCGCATCGCGACGAGATTGAGTTTTCCGTCGCGGGCCGATCGGCCCGTTCATTTGCCAGCCAGGGCCAGCAGCGAACGCTGGTGCTTGCCTGGAAGGTGGCAGAAGTGGCCGTGGCGCGCGATATCCTGGGCACCGCGCCGCTGCTGCTCTTGGACGACGTGATGAGCGAGCTCGACGCCGGGCGCCGAGGCGCTTTTCTGCAGCTGATCGGTGATGATATCCAGACGGTCATAACCACCACCAATCTGGGGTATTTTACCGATGACCTGCTTGATCGAGCCAAGGTGGTGAGCATGGGTGAGACGTGCTAATTACGAGCGCGAGAACGGAATGGTCGCCTTCGGCGGCTTTTTGGATGCCGAGCGTCAGCGTATCCTGGCGGCCGCGACACCTGAGCGCCGCGCGCAGATGGAGGCTGCAGAGGAGTCTCGTGCGGTCTATCACGCCTGGAATGCAGTGTGCTCGGGCACGCGCGAGGGACGCCATGTGACGGGGCTGCGCTACCTGCCCGAGTCCAACGAACTGCTGGTGTACCTCGATTCGCCCTCATGGACGCAGGAGATGACACTTTTGCGCGAGATTATCCGCGCGCGCATGGAGCGCGCCGGCGCGCACGTCGACGGCCTGGTGTTCAAGACGACCGCCCCCGGCCACACACCGCCCGCTGCAAAAGAGCGCCTGCGTCCGGCCGTGGCCGAGCGTCCGCCGGCTCCGCATGCCGACCTAAGCGATGCCGAGCGTGCCGAGATCGAGCACCAAGTGGCACCCATCGAGGACCAAAAGCTGCGCGAGGCCCTCGAGAACGCCATGAGAGCCAGTGCCGAGTGGGCCAAGGGCATGCAGAGCAAAAAAGAGCCTTAAATCGCATCTGGTGGCCTTGTAGAGCCAAATACCCTCGTTCCCGAGGGTATTTTTTTACGATAAACTAGTAAGGCTGTACACATTTTCTTAACTGAAGGAGGACGTGTGGCAAACGAAAACGATTACGATGGCGGCGAGATTAAGATTCTCGAAGGTCTCGAGGCCGTTCGTAAGCGCCCGGGCATGTACATTGGCTCGACGAGCGCCAGCGGTCTTCATCACCTGGTGTGGGAGATCGTTGACAATTCCGTCGACGAGGCCATGGCCGGTTTCTGCACCGAGATTCAGGTGACGGTCCACGCCGACAACTCCATCACGGTCGTCGATAACGGGCGCGGTATCCCCGTCGACGAGCATCCCATCAAAAAGATCCCGACGCTCGAGGTCGTCATGACGATCCTGCACGCCGGCGGTAAGTTCGATAACTCGGCCTACAAGGTCTCGGGCGGCCTGCACGGCGTGGGCATCTCCGTCGTCAACGCCCTGTCCAAGCGTGTGGTCGTACGGGTATGCCGCGATGGCAACATCTACGAGATGGAGTTTTCGCGCGGCAAGACCGTCAAGAAGATGGAGGTCGTGGGCACTTCGGAGACGACGGGTACCACTGTCAGCTTCTGGCCCGACGACGAGATCTTCGAGACCTGCATCTACGATTTCGACACGCTGCACAACCGTCTGCAGGAGACGGCATTCCTCAACAAGAACCTCAAGATCGTGCTGACCGACGAGCGCGAGGCGACTCCCCATGTGGAGGAGTTTTGCTACGCCGGCGGCATTATCGACTTCGTTAAGTTCCTCAATGAGGGCAAGGATGTCCCCGAGGCCTTTAAGGAACCCATCTATATTGAGGGCAAATCGGATCCGGATGCGCCCGTGACCAAGATGGGCGAGGTCGAGGTGTCCTTGCAATGGAATAGCGGCTACGGTGAGAACGTCATGTCGTTTGCCAACGACATCTACACCCCCGAGGGCGGCATGCACCTCGAGGGCTTCCGTACCGCACTCACCCGCGTGATTAACGATTACGCTCGCAAGCAGAACCTGCTCAAGGAAAAAGACCCCAACCTGACCGGCGACGATGTGCGCGAGGGCCTGTCGGCCGTTATCTCGGTCAAACTGCCCGATCCGCAGTTTGAGGGCCAGACCAAGGCCAAGCTCGGCAGCTCCTATATGCGCGCGCTGACGCTCAAGATCGTGACCGACGGGCTTGCCGATTACCTCGAGGAGCATCCCAAGCCCGCTCGCGAGATCGTCAAGAAGGCCCAACAGGCCTGCAAGGCGCGCAACGCCGCCCGCAAGGCGCGCGAGGCGACCCGCCGCAAGAGCCTGCTCGAGACGGCGTCGCTGCCCGGCAAGCTCGCCGACTGTTCGGTGCGCGACGCCGAGTTGACCGAGCTCTTTATCGTAGAGGGCGACTCGGCAGGCGGCTCGGCCAAGGACGGCCGTCGCCGAGACATCCAGGCGATCCTACCCCTGCGCGGCAAGATTCTGAACGTCGAGCGCGTGGGCGACCACCGCGCGTTCTCGAGCGACACCATCCAGTCACTCATCACCGCGATCGGCTGCGGCGTCACGACGAGCGCCGGCGACGGTGGCGACTTCGATATTACCAAGGCTCGCTACCACAAGATCATCATCATGACCGATGCAGACGTCGACGGCGCGCACATCCGCATCCTGCTGCTGACGTTCTTCTACAAGTACATGCGCCCGCTGATTGATGCCGGCTACGTGTACGTCGCGTGCCCGCCCATCTTTGGCATCAAGGTGCGCAACAAGATTCACTACGTGTATCCCAACGGCCGCCAGCCCGAAGACGAGATCCTGCGCGACACCATCCAGAGCCTGGGACTGAACCCCGACGACAACGACGAGGACGGCAAGGCCAAGGACGGCAAGATCACCAAGAAGCGCAAGGGCTATACCGTCCAGCGCTACAAGGGTCTGGGC
>JAEZNV010000108.1 GCA_023441725.1 Actinomycetes bacterium
TGAGCACAAACTATAGCGAAACGGATCCGTTTTTCTTGATGCGGGCGAGTATGTTTTTGAGCTTGTTAAAGTCGAGCGGTTTGGACAGATGGGCGTTCATGCCGGCGTCGTGTGCCGCCTTGGCGTCTTCGGCAAAGGCATTGGCGGTGAGCGCGATGATGGGGATATCGGCTGCATCGACCTTCTCGCTCAGGCGAATCGCGCGGGTTGCCTCATAGCCGTCCATGTCCGGCATCATAATGTCCATCAGAATGGCATCGAAGCTGCCGGCGGGACGGCCAACGTATAGGTCGACCGCTTCGTTGCCATCGGCGGCGCGAGTTACGACAATGCCTTCGCTTTCGAGCAGCGCCTG
Source organism: Actinomycetes bacterium (assembly GCA_023441725.1). The sequence continues at coordinate 356 of JAEZNV010000108.1, forward strand.
GGCAATCTCGGCATTGAGCTCGTTATCTTCTGCCAAAAGAACGTTCATGCCGGCAAGCGAGCAGCTGTCTGCTTGCTCGTCCGCGCGTTCTCTTGCCTGAGGGTCTTTGTCGATATCGAGCGGAATCTGGACGTTGAACGTACTCCCCACGCCAACCTCACTCGAAATCTCAATCGTGCCGCCCATCAGTTCAATAAGCGACTTGACGATTGGCATGCCCATGCCGGTTCCTTGGAACTTGCTGCGCGCATCGTCACCTTCTTGGGCAAACGGCTCATAGATATGCTTTAAAAACTTGGGAGTCATACCAATGCCGGTGTCCGAAACGCTAAAGCAAAAGAGAGCGCGCCCGTTATCGAGTGGCTTGGTCTTTGAGCTAAAGGTGACGGAGCCGCCGTGCTTGTTGTACTTAATGCTGTTGTCTAACAGGTTGATCATGATCTGTCGGATATGGGTGGGGCTGCCGATCATGTATGGCCCCGTGGCGTACGGCAGACTATTGTCCTGCATGGTGATGCCGTTACTGGACGCGCGGAGCTTGCACAGAACCAGCGTATTGTCACAGAGCTCTTTGAGGTTAAAAGGCGCATGCTCCAGTGTTAGCTTGCGGTCTTCGATTTTGCCCATCTCGAGGATGTCGTTGATTAGCGAGAGCAGGTGATTGGCGGCAACGCGCGCCTTGGCACGGCTCTCGCGGGCGACTTGGATATCGCCTTCCTTCAATTCCTCGATCTCGATAAGGCCCAGGATACCGTTGAGCGGCGTACGGATGTCGTGGCTCATGCGCGTGAGGAATGCCGTCTTGGCGGCGTTGGCGGCATCGGCTTTTTTGCGCTCGGTCCGAGCGCGCACGAGCGCCCAGATGAGCAGGACGATGCCGACCGACAACATACCGATGAGGGCAGCTGCAACGGCGGCACGGTTGCGATAAAGGAATTGAAGCGTGTTGGATTCCTGGGCCGTGTACGACGTGGAGGAGTAATTGCTTGCGGAGAGCGATTCTCCGGCATTGATGATGCCCTTGTTGATGATTCCCAACAGCTCGGGTTTTCCGCGCGAAATCCAGCACGAGAGCTCACAGGTGTCAGGGAGCTCGGTCGTCTCGTAGCCTTCGAGATCATAACGGCCGCCGATGGTTTTTACACGTGAACTGGGAGCGACGATGCAGTGTGCCGTTCCCTTCCTGAGGGCGTCGAACGCTTCATCGGCGGATTGGTATTCGGTCACGGTCGCTGTGGGGAACAGACTTTCAAGTACATTTTGGTTGATAAACGATGATTTGGTGCAGGCGATGTTCTGAAGGTCTTTGTTCAGGTTGCCGCCGGTGTGGATGGCGGTGAGGGACACGGTTCCCAACGATACCGACTGCACAACGCCAGATTGCTCGGCAAACCAGTAATCTCGGTATACCGGCAGCGCAGCGTCGATGCTTCCCTTTGACAGGGCCTATGACATCATCTTGTAGTTATCAAAGGCGACGGTTTTGACCGTAATGCCAAATTTATCGTGCAACGTCGTCGCAAGCGATGCGAGCGAACCTTCCATTTTGCCGCCTTCGTCTTCGTTGCAGTAGGGGAGTTTGCCCGTAATGTAGCCGAGCGTGATGGTGTTGTCATTTGCTTTGAGCCAGGAACGTTCGGGGCCGTTGAGCGATGATGAACCGCTGTTTTGGGCCGAGTAGTTAGATTTGACTTCGTCGATATAGCGTGGGTTGACGCGGGCGATTGCCGACATGGCGGCATTGATGTCGTCCCTTAGGTCGGGGCGGCTTTTGGGGACGGCAAAGTAGTAGTCGCTCGAACCAACGTAGAACATGGGCGACGCCTCGGGCGACGAGAGCGTGTCGTTCATGATGATGGCGTCGACCTCGCCGTTTGTGAGCGCGCCAAAGAGGGCGCCGCCAGTGTCGATTTCTTTATAGGTGCAGGTAATGCCTTCGTTGGCGAGCCACTGCTGGCCAACGAAGGTTTGCATAACGTCGGGGTTGTAGCCGATGGTAAGGCCTTGGAGCGCTTGGGGGTCGCCCTTGGCCAGATCGTCGCGATCGGGCTTGGCGTAGATGTAGTAGCGCTCGGTGCCCTCTGGGTTCGAGGAAAAGAGCAGCTTTTGGGCGCGTTCCTCGGAGTAGGAGATGTTGGGCATGAGGTCGATCTCGCCTGCCTCGAGCATGTCCATAAGCTCGGTGAAGGTGCCGGAGACGTATTCGTATCGCCAGCCGGGCGTGTAGTACGACAGGGTCTGGAGGTACTCGTAGCCCCATCCCGAGAGACGCTCCCCGGGGGTGCCGTTCTGGAAGCCTTCGCTGTTGACGAGCCAACCAACGCGGACCGTCTTGACTGGCTGACTAGAGTCATCGGCAAAAGCCTGGACAGGCGCGATAGAACTCAGCACGACAAGCGCGGCAAGCACAACGGCCAGGGCGCGATATATAACTGAACGAAGGACAGTGGCAGCTCTCACATGCAATCCTAACGAATCGAGACATTACCGCATAAGGATACCAGCTCAACCTGCCCAGTCGGCAGCTGCACCGCTAAACGCTCCCGCCCGGCAGTCATTGGGGACGTTCTTAAACGACTAGTCATTGGGGACGTTCTTGTTTGACTAGTCATTTAAGAACGTCCCCAATGACTAGTTTCGTTTGCGGGGGAGGCGTGGGACAATACCGAGCGAACGTGATTGGGCGTCTGGGAAAAGGGGTCGCGATGAACAAGTTGAGGACGCTTGCCGACGTGTTGCGCCAGGCTGGCTTTGCGCGCATCACGGGCCTGTTTCTTATCTTCTATCTGCTGTGCTCGACGGCCGTTTGGCTGTCCGAGCCCACGACCCTCACGTTTGGCGATGGCCTGTGGTTTAGCTTTGAGACGGTCTCGACCATCGGCTTTGGTGACATTCCGGCCGAGACACCGGTTGCCCGCGCCATTACCGTCATTCTGAGCGTCATCAGCATCTTCTACATCGCCATGCTCACGGGCGTGGCGGTGAACTACTGCAATACGCTTATCAAGATGCGTCAAAAGGACACCATGGCACGCTTTATGGATGATCTGGAGCATTTGGAAGAGCTCGATCGCGACGAGCTTGCCGATCTTTCGCGTCGCGTGCGCGAGTATCGTCGACGCCAGCGCTAAGACGAACGTCGCGCGCCACAACAGGGGGGCAAATATGAACATCACCGTGTACCTGGGTGCCAACACTGGCAATGACCCAGCGTTTCTGCCCGCGGTGCAGGGGCTGGGCAACTGGATTGGCGCCAACGGACACGCGCTGGTATACGGCGGGTCCAAATCGGGCCTGATGGGCGCGCTCGCCGATAGCGTGCTCGATGCTGGCGGACGTGTGACGGGTGTTGAGCCGAGCTTTTTTATCGAGGCTGAGTTTCAACATGACGGTATCGACGACCTCATAGTGACGAGTGATATGGCGGAGCGCAAGGCCAAGATGATTGAGCTCGGCGATGCGTTCATCGCCTTTCCCGGTGGGACGGGCACGCTCTAGGAGATTGCCGAGGTCATGTCCGCGGTGTCGTTGGGGCACCTGAGTGCTCCATGCATCCTGTATAACCTGGACGGTTACTACAACGACCTCAAGGCGCTGCTCGAGCACATGATTGATAAGGGCCTATCGAGCCCGCGGCGCCAGCACGGCATCTACTTTGCCGACGATTTGCGCGAGATTGCCTCGATTATCAACGGATAAGTCTTGAGCCTGCCCCACTATGGCTCCCAATGGTGCCGTTCGCGGCGTGGATGGTTGGCTCGTTCGGGCAACGCTCGCTCTACAATAAAACGTATCTATGTCGACTTTGACCGCGGGAGGTCCCGATGGACAACCTTGCCAAACCCAAAAACCGCGCGCTGTTTTTACTTAGCGTTGCCGTGACCGGTGCGTTCGCAGGTGCCGCGGTCTGGCTGTTCTTTTTTGCGATGGAGCACGGTATCGACTATCTATGGACCGAGATTCCGCACGCGCTGGGCGTCTCTTCGCCCGAGCTTGCCAGCGGCCCGTTTGGCTTTTTGCCGTACCCGTTTTTTGTCTGCCTGCTGGGCGGCCTGTTAATCGGTCTGTACGAAAAGATGACAGGCACCAAGACCGATGACCTCAACCAGGTGATGGCTAAGGTTAAGCAAGACGGGCGCTACCCGTACGACAACCTGGGCAAGCTTTCGCTCGCGGCATTGCTGCCGCTGCTGTTTGGCGGAAGCATTGGACCGGAGGCCGGCCTGACCGGCGTTATCGCGGGTCTGTGCAGCTGGGTCGGCGACCGTATGCGTCGCTTTGGCGCCGAGTTTAGGGAGCTCACGCTGCTGGGTACCCAGGCTGCCCTGACGGCGCTCTTTACTGCGCCCGTCTTTGGCTTTGTGGCGCCGCTTGCCGGAAGTGCTGACGGCCAGGGTGCCGGCGATGGCGAGGATTCCGAATCCGGTGAGATCACCATCAGGCTGCCCAAGGCGCAAAAGACCGTGGTTTACGGCATCGCGATTGCTGGCGGCCTGGGCACCTACCTGCTGCTCGGCCAGCTCATGGGCGGCGGCATGGGTATGCCGAGGTTCGAGGCTGCCGTGGTGGGCAACCTGGAGCTTACCTGGCTCATCCCTCTGTCGCTGATCGGAACAATCTGCGGCTGGCTGTACTTTGTCTCTGAGCACGCGAGCGAAGCGCTTGCTCATGCAATAGGGGCGCGCCCTGTCGTCAAAGCCATGCTGGCCGGTCTGGCGCTCGCCATCTGCGGCACGGTCCTGCCCTACACCATGTTTGCCGGCGAGACGCAGGCCGACGTGCTCATGGAAACCTATCTGACCATTCCCGCCGGCGTGCTTATCGCGACCGGTCTCGTTAAGGCCATGCTGACGCCCGCCCTCATCAACCTTGGTTGGCGCGGCGGCCACTTCTTCCCGGTTATCTTCTCGGGCGTAAGCCTGGGCTATGGCCTTGCTATCCTCACCGGCGCCGATCCGGTCTTTTGCGTCGCCGTTTGCACGGCCTCGACGATGGGCGCCGTTATGCGTCAGCCCGTCATGGTCGTGGGCCTGCTGCTCATGTGCTTCCCACTCAAGGGTATCGTCTGCATGATCATCGCGGCCGTCATCGCCGCCGGTATCCCACTGCCCAAGCCGCTGCGCAAGTAGCACGGTGGCGCACGCCGGGGACATGCCGTTTGCCATGGATTTGCGGGGGGGGCGATCGCGTCCTTCGTGGATTGAGACTCGCGTGCCTACAGGTCGCGTACTCGATAAACCTTGGTGCTGACGGTGCAGCTGATTGCGCATAGCGCGAGGGCAAGTACGGCGATGCCTGCACACAGACAGCTAAGGACGGCGGGATCGGGATTCGCTCCGGCAATCGACATGAGCCAGTTGCTGATGGGGTTGGAGGAACTCAGCATTGCCATGGTGCCGCAGCCAAACAGGGCAAACAGGCCAAGGGATAGGCGCAGCGCCTCCATGTGTCCAAATCGGAAGAACAGCGGCTGTGCCAAGAATACCATCATGAGGGAGATGAGCATTGATGCCGCCGAGGCGGTTGCGATTTCAAAGATCGTCTGTCCCGTCGAAGGAATGCCCGCGCTGTTGAAGAGCGGGATGGAGGCGATGCTCAAAAGCGTGGCTGCACATGCCATGACGACCGAGAAGACAACGATGCACAGGTAGCGTGCGCAAATAATGTCTTTGCGCGAGAAGGGCAACGTTGCTCGATAACGCTCCCAGCCGTTTTGGTTATCGTAGCCAGCTAGCGAGTTCATGATTATGATGGGCGACATTGCGCTGACCGCACAGGCGCCGGCGCTCATACCGGAATCGCCGTCTGTCGCGTTGGCGAGGGTCAACACGACGAAGATGAACAGCCCGACACCCGCGATGCTCGGGGTGAGCGTGCGAACGATGGCGAGCTCGGACATAAAGGCACGTTTCATTTCGAAGTCCCTTTCAGCGTGAGGCGCAGATAGTCGTCAATGGTTGCCCGATCGCAGGGAATCTCGGGGAAGGCCTCGAGCGTTTCGCGACGGTTGGGCACGAGCACGTCCACGCTGTAGGCGTGGTGGACGGCACGGGCGCCTTCGACGCAAACCATAAGCTCGGCGGCCTGTGCTTGGGTACAGTGGTCGATGCCGGCGCGGTCGGTAATATCCTCGCGCGGCAGGTCAAACACAATCGAGCCAGCATCGATGCAGATGACGCGATCAGCGGTGCGATCGAGATCGGACGTAATGTGGCTCGAGAGCAACACGCTGTGCTGGCCGTCGGCGACAAAGGCAAGCAGCTCATCAAGCAGTTCCTCGCGTGCCATGGGATCGAGGCCCGCAGTGGCTTCGTCCAAAACGAGCAGCTTGGCATTGTGGCTGAGCGCGCAGGTAAGTTGCAGCTTCATGCCCATGCCGCGGGAGAGGTCCTTGACCTTTGTCTTGGGATCGAGGCCAAATCGGTTGATGAATCCGGCGAACGTTTCGCGGTCCCACGTGGGGTACGCCGGGCCTACGAGCGACTCGATCTGGCCCACCTTGAGCGTGGAGGGGAAGGGGCACGTGTCCAGGACAAGACCGACGCGGGAGCGTAGATGGCGTTGCGACTCATCGGGCGCGTCGGCGCCACAGCGCTGCCCAAACAGGCGCACCTCGCCGGCATCGAGCTTGATAAGCCCGAGCGCGGCGCGAATGGTCGTTGTCTTGCCGGCACCGTTAGCGCCCACAAAGCCA
>JAEZNV010000175.1 GCA_023441725.1 Actinomycetes bacterium
CCGACCAAATGCTGTAGCCCGTCTTTTTATGCTCTTCGAAATTGAGCAAGGTGCGGATAGCATACCAGTTTGTATCGTCATTCTTGGTCGTTACGTTCTCAAGGATGAGCTTGCTGGACGTGCCGTCGTTAAACAGGTGGCAGACGTTGCCGCGAACGTTGCCGTCTTGGTTGACGCTCGCGGTGCGAAAATAGCCCGCGGGGCGAAGGCGAATGACGAAATTGTCGAGACTGTCCGACGGTGCGGGTGTGTTGTCTGCAAATGCCGTTCGCAGGGGAATGCCCGGCGCTGCGGTTTCAGGCAGGCTTGCAAGTGGTGACAACGCCGCAAGCCCTAGGCCCAGCGTAAACGCTCGGCGGCTGATGGCATGGTGTTCGGTCATATCTCCTCCGTTCGCAGGGTGCGGTTATGCACTTGTTTTGGTCACTATACTGCCCAGATGTTTAAAGACGCCGGTTTAAATTGCCTGCGCGGCGCTATAAATCGGCGGGCGGACGTGTTGGGGCACTTGTCTATTTGTGCTGTTATCACGTCTGGGATGGTTTTGGAGCCCGGCATCCTGCGTTCGTCGGCTACCGGCATAAGAAAGGGGGGGGGGCGGTTTACCGGCCCTCCCTGGGTACGAAGCGCTGGGGCACCGCCGCTTGTTAGCGCCGCACTCGTGTTTTCCGTTGCGCTCGCGAGTCGCTTAGCGCTTGATCTCGATATCCTCGAGCTTAACATCCATGGCCTTGGTCTTTGCCTCGGCGATATCATCGGTAAATTCCAGAGACTTCATCATGGTCTCGACGGCGTCCTTGTGCTCCTCGACATTGTCGATACGTACGTACACACTGCCGCCGTCAACGTCAGTGAAGTACTCGGTCGTCACGCCGCCCGAGTGCGTAAAGTAGGCGCTGCGCCAGGTCTTGCCGTTGTACTTAACGGGATCGCTCTCGGTCCATCCGGAGTTGGCCTTCCACTTTGCCTCGTAGTCAAACAGTTCATCGGCGTTCTTGTCAGGATCGAAGACGGGGATGAAGCGGTCGCTGGCATGCTCGCTCTCGGTGAACTTAAACTGGGCCCTATCGGCCGTGTCGCCGGCAGCGTCGGTGATCTCGACGCCCTCGGGGACCTCGACCTTAAACCAAATGAAGTCGGTCCTCATATCCACGGCTGGTTTTTCTGCTCCGCCGCCACCGCCACTTCCGGTAGCGCCGCCGCTGCCACCGCAGCCCACCAGGGCAACTGCGGCAAAGAGACTGATGCAGAGGGTGAGAATCGCAAAGGCCTTCTTTTTCATGGTCGTGTCCTCCTCGATCTGTAACCGCCCATGGATTACCTGCCTTTACTGTACGCGCGGACGGCTCGCTAGGGTGGGCCATGTGTCCCATTCTGGGGGCCGGATTTGCGCCGACAAGTGGCAATATGCCCGGGCGTAAAAGAGGGGAGGGCCGGCCGATCCAATCCTCCCCTGGCTGGGCGTCCGATCATTTAATGACTGCGCATGCGATGCTGCGTGCGAGCCCCTAATGCTTGATCTCGATGCTCGAAATCTCGACTTCGCGTGCCTCGGCAACTGCCTTCGCCATGTCATCGGGAAACTCGATGGAGTTGAGGAGCGCCTCGGCTTCTTTCTTATGCAGATCGAAGTTCGAGATGAGAACGTAGACGCTTCCCGGCTCAACGTCGGTAAAGAGGAGGGTTGAGACGCCGCTGTTGTCCTCGTACGTTCCGACGAGCCACGTCCTGCCGTTATACTCGACGGACCCGCCGTCCTTCCACTGGAACGTATCACCTTTCTTTTCTGCCTGGTCGGCGTGGGATTCCTCTGCCGTCAGCGCTTTTTTCCAAACGGGGATAAAGCGATCGGCCGAACCGTTCTCGTCTTCGGGGAAGGTGAGCTGGACCCTGTCGGCATTCTTGCCAGCGGAGTCGCTTACGCCAACGCTCTCGGGCATCTCGACCTTAAACCAGATAAAGTCGGTCTTCTTGGCGACGGGAGTTTTTTCCTTGCCCTCGCTCTTGGATGCGCTGCTGCCCCCGCCTCCGCTTGACGCACTTCCGCCGCAGCCCACAAGGGCGAGTGCGGCAAAGAGGGCGATGCAAAGGGAAAGGATCGATAGGGTCTTCTTCTTCATGGTGGCGTCCTCCTTGTCTGCCGATGACATCACGGCGCCGCGGGTTGTTGGAGCCGTTGGTGTATGTTGCTATTCGCAAGCGTGGCGGATGTCGTTGTGTGTGGTGCGGCGATACCTCCGTTCTTAGTTTTCGGTCGTTGAGTGGCCGTGCCCCAACGGGTTCCTTACTTATAGATATGCCCCAGCTTGTGCTGCCCGGGAGTCTCGAAAGGTGGGCCATGTGTCCCATGTTTGGGGCAGGCGCATGGGACGTCACGGCTCGGCATCGGCTTTTTCATGTTGCGCAACAGCGCCCTGGGTGGGGGCGTATAGACTTGGCTGTGACAAAAGCTAAACCACGAAAGGTCGAACGATGTTCTGTCAAAAATGCGGACAGCAAGTGCCTGATGGATCGACGTTTTGTACGCATTGCGGGGCGTCGCTTGCGGGTGGCTCCGCGCCGGCATCTGCAGGCGCTGGTCCTTCCTCTGCCCCGGGCCTGACCCAGTCGATGCCGCCGGTCGCGCCTGCGCCTCAAAAGCCTAAGAGCAAGGCGCCGGTCATTATCGCGGTGGCGTGTGCCGCCGTGGTACTCCTCGGGGGTGGCACGGTGTTTGCGCTCACGATGCTTAACGGGTCCAAGAGCTCCGACACGCAAATCTCGGTGATCGATACTGGGTCTTCGGACGAGAAAGATTCTCCTGCCAAGAAGAAGGATGACAAGTCCAAGGCCAAGCAGTCTTCGTCGTCGGATGACGAGGCCGTTCCCGAGGACGAGTCGGCATACTACGGTTCGGGCGATTCGGACGATTACCTGACCGACGTGCATACGTACACGAACGACATGCATCCTTATAGCATGTCGATTCCCAACCGTTTTGAGATGGAAGATACTCCCAGCGGCAGCAGCACAAGGTACGAGGATCCGGAGACGGGTTTTGTGATCGGCCTGTCTGGCTACGTCAACATTAACGACGAAACTGCACACGAGATGTTTGTCGACGTGGACACCTCGGGCAAGGCCGACCTCTATACCGCAGAGGGTGACAACTGGTACGTGGTCTCGTGGTGTGAGGACGATACGATCATTTACGAAAAGACGATCGTCACGGATTCGACGATTGCCACGGCGCATTTGGAGTACTCGACTGCAAACCGCGACATGGGGTCGAAGATTATCGACACGCTGCTGCCGACGTTTCAGGTGGACTAGGCGCCCGTGCCTATAGCCGGCAATCGGAAACGCCGATAGCCAGAGCTCCTGACAGCCTTTGTCTTATGGGCTAGACTGACTTGGACAAGATCGATGAATGGGACAACCGCTTCCTGGCGTCGTTGTCCCATTTTTTATTCCGGCGCGGTCCGTGGCGACCGGCGCTCTAGGCAGAGGTGTTTCGATGAGCCAAGAGATGATGGATAAAACCTGTCGCGGTTTTGCCGAAGCGTTGGCCGCGCGCGAGCCTGTTCCCGGCGGCGGCAGCGCCAGCGCGTTTGTGGGGGCACTGGGCGCCTCGCTGTGCGGGATGGTTGCTCGCTATGGCGCGACGAACCCTGCGCTTGCCGATCGCGCAGACGATCTGACGCGCGCATTTGCCCAGGCGGATGAGTTAGCGCAGGAACTTGTTGGTTTGGTTGCCGAGGATGTTCGTGCGTACGGCCAGGTGTCTGCGGCATACGGTATTTCGCGCGAGGATCCGACGCGTGCGGCCGCGATTCAGGATGCGTTGCACGTGGCCGCCATGCCGCCATATCGGATCATGGATGCCTGCGGGCGCGCGCTGGCGCTGCTCGAGGACATGGCGGACAAGGGCTCCCGACAGCTGCTCTCCGACGTGGCGTGCGGTGCCGTGTTCTGCCGCGCTGCCATGCAGGGCGCGAGCCTGACGCTCTTTGCGAACACCACGTCTATGAAGGATCGTGCCCGCGCCGAGGAGCTCGAGGCGGCATGCGATGAGCTGCTGGATACGTGGCTGCCGCGCGCCGATGCACTGGCGCGCCGCGCTGCCGACGCCGCAAGGAAGAGGAGATAGCCATGGCAGAGCTGCTGAGGGGCGCTCCCGTCGCCCGCGCGCTGACCGAGGAGCTCGCTGCTCGCTGCGCGGCTTTGCGTAAACGCGGCGTTGTTCCGACGCTTGCTATCGTGCGCGTGGGCGAGCGCGAGGACGACCTGTCCTACGAGCGCGGTGCCCTCAAGCGCTGCGAGAAGGTTGGCATCGAGGTTCGCCGCGTATTGCTTCCCTCCGATGTTTCGCAGGACGAGCTGTTGGCGGCCATCGAGGACATCAATGCCGACCCCGCTGTTCATGGCTGTCTGATGTTTCGTCCGTTGCCCGCTGGGCTTGACGAGGATGCAGTTGCCGCGGCACTCGATCCTGCCAAGGATGTTGACTCTATGACGCCGGCCTCGCTGCTCACCACGCTCTCGGGGCGAGGCGAGGGCTTTGCTCCCTGCACGGCCGAGGCAGTGCTAGCGTTGCTGGACCATTACGGCGTTGAGCTGGACGGTGCCAAAGTCGCAGTTGTCGGTCGGTCGCTGGTGATTGGCCGTCCCGTCGCCGCCATGCTTACGGCTCGCAATGCCACAGTGACGACGTGCCATACGCATACGCGTGGCTTGGCTGCCGAGTGCCGTGCGTCTGATATTGTGGTTGCGGCCGTTGGGCGCGCGCGCACGATTGGTGCGGACGCGGTTCGCGAGGGCCAGACGATCATCGATGTGGGCATTAATTGGGACGAGGCCGCCGGCAAGCTGGTCGGCGACGTCGATTTTGATGCTGCGGAGCCGATCGTTAACGCCATCACACCCGTGCCGGGCGGCGTGGGGGCTGTGACCACTGCGATTCTCGCCAAGCACGTGATCGAGGCGGCGGAGCGTGCATCGAAATAGGCGTTTTGGGCTGTTTGAGGGGTTAGCCATATACCACGTGGTCAAAAAACGCCAAATATGAGTACTGTTGCCAAGATAGTCACATATTTTTTATGAGATTTGGGCTCCCTAGCGATATTCATTATCGCTAGGGAGCCCATTTTATTGAACCTATGGGGAATAACGTTGTCTTGCTTTTGGACAAATGGGGATTTCTGGCACTCGTTACAAGGAAATTTGCTACTACCAAATTGGTGACAGTACTCATATTTGGCGTTTTTTGACCACAGGGGTTGCCGGAGCTGTGGCTTCGCCCTTTTTGAGCCAAAGCGATACACTGTTGCCATTTAATTTCTTCGCTCAAGGAGGATGCGCATGCCGTGCACAACGATTTTGGTTGGTAAGAACGCGAGCTACGACGGGTCGACGCTTGTCGCCCGCAATGAGGACTCGTCCAACGGGGTGTTTGAGCCCAAGCGCATGCGCGTGGTACATCCCGACGAGCAGCCGCGCGTCTACACGAGTGTCCTGAGCCACCTGTCCATTGAGCTGCCCGACAACCCCATGCGTTACACAAGCGTCCCCGACGTTGTCCCGGGTCATGGCATTTGGGCCGAGGCCGGCTTCAACGAGCTCAATGTTGGCATGTCCGCAACCGAGACGCTCACCACCAACGAGCGCGTCCGCGGCGCCGATCCGCTCGTGGACTACGTGCCCGCCAAGGGCAACGAGGGCGAGGAAGGCTATGTTCCGGCGCAGCCCGGCGGTCTGGGTGAGGAGGACATGGTGACCCTGGTGCTGCCGTATGCCAAGTCCGCCCGCGACGGCGTGCGTATCCTGGGCGACCTCCTCGAGCGCTATGGCACCTATGAGAACAATGGCATTGCCTTTAGCGACGTTGACGAGATCTGGTGGCTCGAGACCATCGGCGGCCACCACTGGATCGCCAAGCGCGTGCCCGATGACGCCTATGTGACCATGCCTAACCAGCTGGGCATCGACAGCTTTGACCTGGACGACGCCGAGGGCGCCCAGGCCGACCACATGTGCTCTGCCGACCTGCGCACCTGGATGGCCGAGTGGCATCTGGACCTGACGCTGGGCGTCGAGGGCGACGGTCCGGCGACGGTCTTTAATCCGCGCGAGGCCTTTGGCTCGCACAGCGACAGCGACCATGTCTACAACACGCCGCGCGCCTGGTACATGCAGCGCTGCCTCAACCCAAGCGATGTGTGGGACGGTCCCGAGGCCGACTACACGCCCGAGAGCGACGACATCCCCTGGAGCCGCGTGCCCGAGCGCAAGGTGACCATCGAAGATGTCAAGTACGTGCTTTCGAGCCACTACCAGGGCACGGAGTACGACTGCTACGGCAGCAAGGGCACGCCCGCCACGCGCGGCGCCTATCGTCCTATCGGCATCAACCGCAACAGCCAGCTCGCCGTGCTGCAGCTGCGTCCCTATGCGCAGCCTGCGTATCGCGCCGTGCAGTGGATGGCGTTTGGCTCCAACTCGTTTAACGCGCTCGTGCCGCTGTACGCCAACGTCGAGACCATGCCCGAGTACTATGCCAACACGCAGGCTCGCGTGACGTCCGAGAATTTCTATTGGGCAAATCGCCTGATCGGTGCCTTGGCCGATGTTCGCTTCCATGAGTGTGGTCGCGCGGTCGAGGACTATCAGGAGAAGGTCGGCGGCATGGGCCACAAGCAGATTCACGACGTTGACGCTGCCGCAGCCGCGCTGCCCGAGGCCGAGGTGCCCGCCGAGCTCGCCCGCGCCAACGAGGCCTTTGCCGAGCTCGTACGCGTGGAGACCGATACTCTGTTGGGCAAGGTGCTCTACACCACGAGCTGTGCCATGAAGAACTCCTTCGCGATGAACGATAACGTAAGGTAGAGTCGAACTTGCAACGAGCGAGCGGGGCAAACGCCGTCAAAGGCTTTGCCCCGCTCGATTCCTATCTTGGCGGTAAAACGATTTTGTGTCGTTCGCCCAATCTTGGGTACAAGAAGGCCAATGCAATTGTTCATGATTGGAGTCAACCATGGTTATGAAACTCGATCAGCTTGTTAACGGTGCCATCAACGTGGGCTTCGGTGCCGCCGCCGTTGCCGTCGAGGGCGGCAAGAAGGTTCTCGACGACCTCGGTACCAAGGGTGAGCAGGTCCGCAAGGATGCCGGCACCCCCGATATCGCCCGCAGTGTATCCGACATGTTCGAGCAGGCCGGCGGCACCATCTCCGACCTGACCGAGCGCCTGGGCATGCAGGGCGAGACTGCGGCACAGCGCGTGCTCGACGAGCTCATCCTGGCCCGCGTCCGCGTTATGACCGGCCCCGAGCGCACGGCCTTCCTGGCCCATGTGCGCGACATCGTCGATTCGGTCGAGGACAACGTGACCTCGGTGCCCGTCGAGTCTGTTGAGCCCGACGACGCAGAGGACGCCGAAGAGGCCGAGTAGCAGCGCAGATGGCAGATTCCACCACCGATTACAACAATCTAGATCCCTTGGGCGACGAGACGGCGGTTGTCGATGAGGTTGAGGCCGCCGTCTCGGGCGCTCGCAAGAAGCCGCGCGCTGTCGATATGGTCCCCGAGGAGCCCGACGCGATGGCGCCGGACGAGGAATACCAGCTCACGCCGGCAGGTCGTCGTGAGCGCATTGGGCAGATCGTTCGCCTGATCAAAAAGTATCGCGTATGGGATAACCTCACGCCGGTGCGCCTGCGTCGTCTGCTCGAAGAGCTCGGCCCCATGTTCGTTAAGATGGGGCAGATTCTGGCCAACCGCTCCGAGATTTTGCCGCAGCGGTTTTGCGACGAGCTGCGTCGCCTGCGCTCCGACGTAGAGCCGGTGCCGTATGAGGTAGTGCTCCGCTGTCTGGAAGAGGAGTACGGCCAGCGCTTGGGGCAGATGTTCGACGCGATCGACCCCAACCCGCTCGGAAGCGCGTCGCTCGCGCAAGTTCACCGTGCCCGTCTGGTGACGGGCGAGGACGTGGCCGTTAAGGTCCAGCGCCCCGGCGCGCAACAGGTCATGGCGCAGGACATCGACATCATCCGTTCGGTGGTGCGCATCGTTTCCAAGTTCGTCAACACCGATCAGTTTGTTGACCTGCACGGCGTGGTCGAAGAGCTGTGGACCTCGTTTCGCGAGGAAACCAACTTTTTGGCCGAGGCCAAAAACCTCAACGATTTCTATGAGTTCCACAAAAGCGTGCATGGCGTGTCGTGTCCCAAATCCTACTTGGACCTTTGCACCGAACACGTCGTGGTCATGGACTACATTGACGGCATCTCGATTGCCGATCCCGAGCGCCTGGTGGCCGAGGGCTATGACCTGGAAAAGATTGGCTCGGCGATTGTCGAGGACTATTCGACGCAGGTGCTCGATGACGGCTTTTTCCATGCCGACCCGCATGCGGGAAACATCATTCTCAAGGACGGCATCGTCTACTTTATCGACCTGGGCATGGTCGGGCGCATGTCGAGCCACGACCGCGGTATCGTTAAGGACATGATTTTCGCCGTGGCCGAGGGTGACGTTCCCAAGCTCAAGGACTCGCTTATGCGCTTTGCCGTGACACGCGGCGACTCGGCCGAGCTTGACCATTCGGCCTTTTTGTCCGATCTGGACTTTATCGTTGCTGACTTCGCGGGTCTTGACCTTAAGGATCTTGATATCGGCGAGTTTTTGACCTCGCTGCTAAATTTGGCGCGCAAGAACGATGTTGAGCTGCCGAGCGTGGTGACGATGTTCGCCCGCGGCATGGTGACGCTCGAGGGCCTGCTGACCGAGTACATGCCCAACGTCAACATGATCCAGATCATCCAGACGCATATCAAAAACGAGAAGAGCACCTATGCGCGCGTCCGCGAAATGGGGCGCGATCTTGCCGCGAGCAGCTATCGCGCGGCAAAAGGCTCGCTCGAGGCGGCCGAGTATCTGGGCTTGGCGTCGCGCATGCTCACGCGCGGCCAGCTTAAGCTAAACACACAGATCATGAGCAGCGATAAGGCGCTGCGACAGCTGGGCGGAATTATCGACCGCATGTCGATGGCAATTGTGATCGCCGGTCTGTTTATCGGTTCGTCGGTGGTGTACTACGCACGCATCGAGCCGGTTGTGTTTGGTATCCCGGTTATTGGCTTTATGGGCTACGTGAGCGCGCTGGTGCTGGCGCTGATGCTGGGCCGCGAGATCTGGCGCAACAGCCACGGCGGCAAGCGTTAATGATTTCCCGGGGTCGGGGAAACGGGTTATTTTGCTCGGCACCCCATCCCCACCCTTTTCTATCGCAAACCATAGCTTTTACCTTGGGCTTCGCCTGTGTGCGGGGCCCTTTTGCGTGCTACCATATCGACAGTAATAATCGATGGCCTAGATGGTGGTGCGGAGACGCACGAATGCGCGGTTTTCCTGCGCGTTTGGGAGAATCGGGGTGCAAGTCCCCGGCTGTGCCAGTAACCGTAATTCCTCTTGGCCCGGGATGGCCGCGTCGCAGATCGGACGACGCGCCCGGGTCGGTAAGGTTAAGTCGGATCGCCTCCCATCTTGCACGCGGCCGCGGCGCATGCCGCCGGTACGCGTTGGGCTCTGGAGGGAAGGGGGACCCCGATGGGGGTACTCGAGCGCAATACGCGCGATGACGTGGGGCAGCCGCTGGGCAATGCTCCAAGTGCAGACAGTAGGAGACAAATGGATATGTTTGAGGACGAGTGTCAGCGTGCCTCGTGGCGTCGTCATGGGGTGATTGCGCGCGGCGTAGCCAGGCGCGGTCTGGTGGCCTTCCTGGCGTTTGCCATGGCTTTTGGCACCACGCCGGCACAGCTGTGGGCCGAAGGCGCCGAGGGCATTGCCGACGCCGTGACTCAGGCCGCGACGGGCGGCGAGGGCGCGGCGGCCGACGATGGCGCTGCTGCCGATACCGGTGTGAACGGTGCGCCGGCGAGCGCTGCTGCCGATGGCGCCGACGCGGATCAGGGCGCAACTGCGAGTGCCGCGAATGGCGATGACACCGACACGGGCAACGCGACTGAGTCTGAGAACTCTGCTGCGACGCCTGTCGCTTCGGAGCAGGGCGAGCCGAAGGCCGCTGCCGCTTCTGCCACGACGCTTTCCAGCGAGGCCAAGGTCTTCATCCAGGACACCAAGGATAAGGACAACTCGTATTCCACGAAGTCGGGGGCGCTCAAGGCTGGCGAGACGCTTTGGGCAAACATGTACGATGAGGACGAGGATGACCTCTACGGTTCTTCCTACTCCGTCGACAATCCCGGCACCTGGACTTACGCCTGGCTTGCCGGCACGACCAAGGCCAGCAGCAACGTTGCCGACTACACCGAGGTCGTAGGCAACGAGCAATCGCTCACCGTTACCGATGCCATGGTGGGCAAGTACCTCATCTGCAAGGTGACGGCGGATGGCAAGGACTACTACGGCCCCTCGGTTTCGTACGGCTCGGGCATTAACCCCAACTACATCCCCGGCCCCGTGCTGGACGCCGGCCAAATGGAGCTTTACAGCGTCAAGCTGAATAGCGACACGCCGAGCATAGGCGATACTCTGACGGCGACTCCGTACAAGGATTGGTCGAGCCCCGCGGGCTCTGACGCCAAGGTCACCTACACCTGGTCCGCTTCCACCTCTTCCTCCTCGGGCTTTACCAAGATCGAGGGCGAGACGGGCGCTACGCTCGTGGTGGGCGACGACCTCGAGGGTAAGTACATTAAGGTCGAGGCCACTGCCGGCGTCAACACGGTGAGCAAGACCACTTCCAGTAAGGTCAAACAGGCCGGTGCGGTCGAGATTTCGGCCGTGTCCATTATCAACACCAAGGACAACACGAGCGTCTTTGCGGTGGGGGATACCGCTAAGGCTCGCGCCAAGGAGAAGGGCG